>DASRMZ010000321.1:0-2654 GCA_035647675.1 Thermoclostridium sp.
CTACGAGAAGCTGTTTGTGTGCAAGTTGAAAAGGTATACGATCATTGTAGGGAAAAAGATTGTATAGAAGATGCAGTCGTAGAATTTTTAGAGGATGTACAGTGTTTAATTGACAAATCGATAAAGGTAAGGGCTACAGAAGCGAAGGTTGTAAAAGTATATACTGATTTGGACGATGTGCCATTTAAGAGGGGATTTTTTACAGTAAATATACGCTACAAAGTAAAAGTTAGAGTAGAATTTACTTATCGTGACCAGTTTGGTAATTGTGTAACTGATTCAAAGATTGGATTTGTATGGTTTAGTAAAACTATTATTCTTTTTGGATCTGAAGGTCAAGTAAAGATTTTCAGCTCTGTTAATCCATCGAATAACTATGGACCAGACGAGGATGGTTGCGGTGCAGCAGTACAACAGGATAATGAGCCAAATGTTAAGGTAGAGGTCGCCGAACCGTTGGTATTAAATACACAAATAAAGCGTGTACGTCATAGTAAAGTATACTCTGTAGGGGCAGCCTTCGATGAAGAAGAAGATTGCGGCTGTGATAATGTTGTTGCAGGCACAAGAATATTCCCAGCAAGGCGTGTAGTTGTTACTATAGGATTATTCTCAATTATCAAACTAACACGTTTAGTACAGCTTTTAATCCCAGCTTTCAATTTCTGTTACCCTAACCGCGAATGCATAGCAGCAACAGATGAAAATCCATGCGATTTATTTGATACTATCGAATTTCCATTTGACCAATTCTTCCCTCCCCAAATATTTGACTTCCCAGTTGAAGAAGAGGAGGCAGAATGCGGAGGAAAAAGGAAACGAGATGTGGCAGGCGTCAGAGATGAGAGAGAAGATAAAAGAAGCCCTAGATAATGGACATATAAAATAAGTATTAGTTAAATGTTTAGAAGGAGGATAATTCCTCCTTCTAATTTTTCGACTTGCCAAGTGCTTTTGTTTTGCAAAAGGCACTACATTAATGTTGTGTATTTTAACGCTTTGGTTAAAAATGCTTGAATCGAGCTGTACAGCCCTTGTAAATGAGGCGTAGTTAGCGTTAGTACCAGCTATATTTCGAAGCATAAGGACATTTTTCGTTGATAAATAACAAAAGCTTTGAATAATAAGTTGTTATAAAAATTTAGGTAATATATAATAAAATGTAGAATCCTTGTATATTTTGTTATTATTGTGTTTCTCTGTGTTGTAAGGTGATGAGTGATGCTGATATGTTCAAATTAGATGCTAAAAAGATAATAATTTCGGTTTTTGCTATACTCGTTCTAGTTATCTCTTGGATGTTGGCAAGAAGTACAAGCCTATCTGAAAAAGAATTGAGCGCCATTTTTGTCAGCCTTCCTTATATACTTGCATTTTTTGCATTGGTTCTAAGTGTTTGGTTTCAACATAGCAGGTTTTTTTATGCTATATGTGCCATTCTTTTTTCAATAATTGTTCTATCATCCCCAGGCAAAACAAATATTATAGCATTAAGAAATGGTATTTCTCTTTTGATACCTATTATTTTTACAATACTTGCTGTTACTGAGGAAAGAGGTATTACAAGCAAACAAGGGTTAAAAAAAGGTATCTGTATTATAGTATTAATGCTATTTATCTTAATTGATTCAGGTAGGGTAAATCCCTATTTAGCAAAGCTAAAGCCTGCGGGTATAATGCTAGTGGATAATAAAGGCATACAGGGTATTCCAAGGCTTAGCGTTTTCCTTTTTATTGTGTGCCTTAGTATATTATTAACAAGGTTTTTATCATTATCCTCAAACATGGATATGGCTTTTGTAGGAGCCACCCTCGGCTGTTTTGTTATCTTGCATTTTACTGAGTTTATAGACATTTTATCTTTTTTCTCAACGGCAGTATTTTTTATTTTTATTATTTCTATGTTTGAAGCGTCATATTCCCTTGCTTTTCATGATACGTTAACAGGTCTACTAACGAGGAGGGCTATGGAGCAGGAGTTTCTAAGGATTGGTAATAAATATACCTTGGCAATCATTGATATCGATCATTTTAAAAAGGTTAATGATAACTTTGGGCACCAGGTTGGTGATGAAATACTAAAGATGGTTGCATCCACCATTGAGAAATATGCAAAGGGTGGAAAGGTGTTCAGATATGGTGGAGAAGAGTTTGTTGTCATATTCCCACGAAAGACTATAAAGGATACATTAGTTATCTTTGAGCGTATAAGATATGGTATACAGGAAAGGTCATTTGTCATTAGAAGTTCCAATAGACCTAAAAAGAAGCCGGAGGATAAAAGCCTTTATAAAGGTGGCACAAATAGGATTCGTGTGACTGTAAGTATTGGTATTGCAGAAAAAAGCGAGGACCTGTGCACCAGCTCCCAGCTTGTTGGAGTAGCCGACAAAGCATTATATCAAGCAAAATCTAACGGAAGAAACTGTATAAGGCACTAGTTTCCGATGAAAGAGGTTACAGTTCACTACATTGATATTTTAAGATATAGCTGTGCAATATAAGGAAGACATTAGAGGAATGCAGCTTACCCATCCCGGGGGCATGCTTCGGGTGATTTGTTTCCTTTGCGGCAAAAGCACTAAATCTAACGCAACGCCTTAAATTGTGCGATGCTTTTAGTGAGTGGTCAAAGGCTACGGGTCGCTCATTAT
>DASRMZ010000322.1:0-8497 GCA_035647675.1 Thermoclostridium sp.
GTATTTTATACATTATGAAGCTAAAAATACCTGAAATCATTTCTTTACTTTCGGGAAAAATAAAAAAGCTTCAAATTATACAAAAGAAAAATTAGGGGGAAAAAATGAGAAATAAACAGTTTTTTTTAATTTTAATTTCATGCTTTTTAATTATTTCATCTTTAACCGGATGCAACTTAGGAACGGGGCAACATAAGCCCACTCCATCACCCACTGGACCAGTTTCAGAGCCGACACAAGCACCAACTCCTATACCAACACCTGTACCCACTGTTACTCCAACTCCCGTCCCAGAAGAAGTAAAAGTAAAAGGCTTGTACTTAACAGGATGGTCAGCTGGAAACAAGGAGAGAATGGATTCTTTTATAGATCTTATTAATAAAACAGAATTGAATACACTTGTTATAGATATAAAAAACGATGACGGAATTGTCAGCTATGAATCAAAAATACCTGCAGTAATTGAAGCAGACACACATTTTAAGAAATATGATCCGAAACAGCTTCTTGAAACACTGCATGCAAATGACATTTATGTTATAGGCCGTTTAGTATGTTTTAGAGATCCAGCATACTCAAAAAAGAGCACTGACAGAGCCGTTATGCATGTAAATGGTGGTTTGTGGAAGGAAGAAACAAATAACAACGATATGACTTGGCTAAACCCTTGTGATGAAAGGAATTGGGAGTATATAGTTGATATAGCAAAAGAAGCTGTAGAGCTAGGGTTTGATGAGATTCAATTTGATTATGTGCGTTTCCCCGACGGTACCAGAAGTAAAATGAATTTTGGTAAGACGGATTTTGTAAAGCACGAAGTTATCAATAATTTCTTATCCTACGCAAGAAAAGAAATATCTGGAAACATTCCTCTTTCGGCTGATATATTTGGTATCGTATGTTTAAGTCCAGAGGATAGAGAAAATATTGGCCAATATCTTGAGTTAATTGGGAAAGAAATAGAGTATATTTCCCCTATGACTTATCCCTCACTATATGCCAGAGGGCAAATAGTAAATGGTATTAAGTTTCCCGATCCAGATCTTGAGCCTTATAGTGTAGTTTATAATACGCTTTTAGTAGCAAAAGATAGGCTATCAAAGGTGGAGGATTACAAAGCAGATGTTCGTCCATATCTCCAAGGGTATACAGGAAGTTGGCTTAAAGAAGGATCGTACCAAACGTATGGACCTGAGCAATATAGGCAGCAAATACAGGCTATCTACGACGCAGGCTATGAACAATGGATTTTCTGGAATTCTAACAATATATACGAGCCCGATGCATTCGAATAACACAGGCGACAGTTGTCTTGTGTAAACAACACAAGACAACAAGACAACAAGGCATCTTTACAACACATTTTCAAATACGCCCTTATGATTATTACAGGTTTTTACTAAGAATAATAACGAGGGAATATAGTGGGTTTTTTTAAATATCTGAATGATGAGTTAAATTTAAATCCTAATGCTCAACAAAAAGAAGCGATATATGCTCCTGAGAAAAGAATCCTGTTGGAAGCATGTCCTGGCAGTGGGAAAACAACAACCTTAGTGGCAAGATTAGGTTATTTGATTATCCACGAAAGAATCTGTCCAACCGATATTCTAACACTAACATTTAGCCGCTTTACTGCTAAGGATATGGAAAAGCGATTTTTAAAGCTATTTGGTAATATAATTGAGCAGAAGATTGGATTTTCTACTATCCACAGTTTTTGCTATAGATTTTTATTCTACTGTCAAAACAGAGGGGTGCTTAAGGTACCTCAATTAATAGAAAAACAGTACTTCGCAGGGAAAAATAGAATTCTCGCAAAGATATATTATGATCTCCACAACGAATATTTAGATGATGACAAAGTGTTAGAACTATCGAACGATGCAAGCTTTGTAAAAAACAAGATGATATTCCCTTGTCAACACAATACAAATTTCAAGAGATTTCCTGCAATATTTCAAAAATATGAGCAATACAAAGCCAGTAAAAATTTAATGGATTTCGATGATATGCTATCCCTTGCTCTTGACGTAATAACCCGAAATGAAGAAGTATACCTTGAATTTGGGAACTACAATTATATTAATGTTGATGAAGTTCAGGATACTTCATTATTGCAGCACAAAATCATTGAAAAAATATCTTTAGACAAAAACCTGTTCATGGTTGGAGATATAGACCAATCCATATATGCGTTTAGAGGAGCTGAGCCTGAATACCTGCTGAATATAAAGACTATTTTTCCCGAAACCAGGCTCCTTAAATTAGAAACTAATTATCGCTCAACAAAAAGTCTTATTTCACTTTCCAATGAAATAATTAAAAATAGTATCTATCGAGAAGACAAGATTATGCGGACCGACAATGAGGTAGGGGATTTAGCCCAGATTGTCTATGTTAAGGATAGTGAAAGTCAATCACAAGCAATACTAAACATTATTGAAGGTGCTGCTATTGACGAAAAAGTTGCAATTTTATATCGTAACAATTATTCAGGTTTACCTGTAGCCTATGCATTGCTTGAAAATGGATATACATTTAACATACGCGAAAACTATGCAAGCTTCTTTAAACATAGTGTAATTAAGGATGTTTTTTCTTTTATTACGCTGTCAAAGAATTTTAAGGATGTAGATACCTTTGTGAATGTATATTACAAGATAGGGGTGCCTATAACAAAAAAAGCATTGCAGGGCATTGTTAGCAATGTATCTAACCAAAGAGATATTTTTGCTTCAATGTATAATGTCTATAAGGGTAATAAATATATGCTTGAGCATATAACCCGAATAAGAAAATCCTTTAGAAAGATAAGAATTTCAAAGCCGGAAAAGGTTTTGGATATTATAGAGAATGATTTAAAATATGGTTCTTTCCTAAAGAAAAATCCATGTTCAGTTCAAATGTTTTCATTGTTAAAATATTTTGCAAATGGATTAAAAACAGTTGATGAGATAAAAATACTTCTTAGGAAGCTCAAAAACGGTGTTGATAAGAGTTATGCAAAAACAGCTCAGTCTAATGTTAGTCTTTTGACATTACACTCAAGCAAAGGGTTGGAGTTTGATAAAGTGATTATAATAGATTTGGTCGAAGGCATTCTACCAACCGAGAAAGCATTAGAAGAATTAGAATCATCCAATCGTAAACACTATGAAGAAGACATAAGGCTACTATATGTTGGAATTACACGTGCAATAAAAGAATTGTTCATACTCGTACCAGATAAAATATTTAGTAAGAAAATGACTCCTTCTAGATTATTAGAGAAACTTGAGAATGTGAGGTATATAAAATCATCAAAGGAGCCATTAAATGCGAAGACCAACTAAATTAATCTTTTTTTCGCGGTTGTATAAAAGAAATCGTCTTTCCTTCAATTGATGTAACCTTTTGATCAAATTCCCGTTGTTTTTCTAGATTTGGCTTAAAACATTCTGGATATTTGCTTAAAAAGTCCTTCAGCTCAGTATACTTCAACACGAATCCTCTCCTTTAATCATCGTTAATATAATATATGAAACAAGCTGTAAAAAGTTCTTAATTTACATAAAAAATTTACAGATAAAATATTTACTTTTTTGTATAAACTAAAAATGAGTCGATGTAAATGGAATAAAATAAAAGTTTTTAATTGCACAGAAATATATTTTAAACTATAATAGGATTAATCTAATTTTATACTTTTCATATCATTTAAGTGTTGCAACGGCAATTGCTATTGGAACATTTTGTGAGAGTACATTTTTTGCGTACCACGGTACAATATATTGTTATTATGTGATAAAACTGGACATCGCATATTGTACAGACATAATTAATTAGGTTTACATCACAAAAACTGTATTAAGATTAAATCGCAAAAACTTTTATTGATTTGGATAATTTGCGGATAATTTATATATAGAAAAATACTTGACTGAAGGGAGGATTTGCAATTGTATCATGATACTGTATTAATTATTGATTTTGGAAGCTTAAACAACCAATTACTAGCTCGTAAAGTAAGAGGTGCGAATGTATATTGTGAGGTTCTACCATATACAACTTCGATAGACGAGATATTGTCAAAAAACCCAAAGGGTATTATTTTAATGGGTGGGCCGGGCTCAATATTAGAGGAGAACGCACCTAAATGTAGCTCCGACATTTTTAACCAAGGTATACCTGTTCTTGGAATAGGCTATGGTATGCAACTAATGACTAATGAGTTTGGTGGAGAGGTAGACCTAATTAAATGTGCAGAGTCAGGCAAAATAGAAGTAGCTCTTGAAACAGATAATGAACTATTTTCGAATATAACTACAGAGACAAATTCTTGGATTGATAATATATTTCAAGTGTCAAATATGCCTTCGGGTTTCAATGTATTGGCAAGAACACGTAATTGTGCTGTAGCTGCCATTGGAAATGAAGAGAAAAAACTATATGGTATTCAGTTTCAACCCGAAATAATGAAATCTCAAACGGGCAATGAAATTATAAGGAATTTTCTATTTATTATTTGCAGATGCAGTGCAGATTGGACAATGTCATCATTTATAGATGCATCAATTGAAAAAATCAGAAAAAAAGTTGGTAATAAAAAGGTCTTATGTGCATTATCAGGTGGGGTGGATTCGTCTGTTGCAGCGGCATTGTTAGATAAAGCTATAGGTAAGCAGCTTATTTGTATTTTTGTTGATAATGGTCTTCTTAGAAAGAATGAAGGCGACCAAGTAGAAGAGATTTTTGCACATCAGTTTGACATGAAATTCATCCGTGTAAATGTTCAAGAACGCTTTTTAAATCGCCTTGCAAATGTTTCAGATCCTGAAGAGAAAAGGAAGATAATTGGGGAGGAGTTTATTCGCATTTTTGAAGAAGAGGCGAAGAAAATTGGAAAGGTAGACTTTCTTGTTCAAGGCACCATATACGCAGATATTATTGAGAGTGGTGTTGGTAATGCAAAGGTTATAAAGAGCCACCATAATGTAGGCGGTCTTCCTGAGCATGTGGATTTTGAAGAGATAATAGAGCCCTTAAGAGACCTTTTTAAAGACGAAGTTCGAAATGTTGGCATTGGATTGGGTTTACCCGAGCACCTTGTATGGCGTCAACCATTCCCTGGTCCAGGTCTTGCAATTAGAGTTATTGGGGATATTACATTTGAAAAGTTGGAAATACTTCGTGACACAGATCAGATTTTCAGGGAAGAAATAAAAAGAGCCGGCTTAGACAAATCAATAAATCAATACTTTACCGTACTTACTAACATGAAAAGTGTAGGTGTAACGAACAATGAAAGAACATATGACTATACGGTAGCACTGCGTGCCGTTACTTCAAAGGACTTTATGTATGCAGAATGGACTAAAATACCGTATCCGGTTCTTGAAATAGCTTCAAATCGTATAGTAAATGAGGTAAAACATGTGAACCGTGTTGTTTACGATATAACATCAAAACCACCAGCTACTATTGAGTGGGAATAAGAATAGAAAATCCTACAGCCCAGTGTTTATTCGGGTTGTAGGATTTAATTTTTTGGTTGATATTAAAACAATTGTATTTGAAGGATGAGATTTTAAGAAATAGCTTTAATGTATACAACAAATGTTACTTCTACATTTAAAATTCAAAAACCAACGTAATTACAAAAATGTTGTACTAGGATAAAAGATATTTCATATATGGAAAAGCCCAAGGTACATACTATTTTGATAAATCATTTGTCCTTTTTCCACTGAGACAGTGCATCAGCTAGAGCGGTATTTATATTTTCACTGGCATCTTGTTGTTTTAAAAACCTGTTAACTTCTTTTTTGTCGACCCTAGTAGCTTTTCTTTCCTTGAAGCTTTTCATGCTTTCACGGTATCCACAGATGCAGTAGAAGGCCTTATTGTCTCCATCACCACGGATTTCCATCCTTTTGTGACATTCGGGGCATCTAGCGTTGGTTGTCTGAGACAAAGTTTTACGATAGCCACATTCTCTGTCGGGGCAGACAAGCATTTTCCCTCTCTTTCCGTTTACTTCAAGAAGGTACTTGCCACATTCGCATTTTTCACGGGTAATATTATCGTGTTTGTATGTTTTACTGTTTGATTTTACATTCTGAACCAATTTTGTCGAGTATTCCTTCATTTTTAAGATGAATTCACGTGGCTTTGCCTTGCCTTTACTGATTAACAAGAGCTGTTGCTCCCATTTTCCTGTCAATTCAGGGGATTTCAAATCCTCTGGTACAAGATCAATCAGCTGGGTACCCTTTGATGTGGGATAGATTGCCTTGCCTTTGCGTTCAATATAGAATGTGTTGAAAAGCTTTTCAATGATATCAGCTCGGGTGGCAGGGGTGCCAATACCACTGACACTTTCCAGGGCTTGCCTTATTTTTTTATCCTCGACAAACTTCCCTGAGTGTTCCATTGCTGTAAGCAATGTAGCCTCAGTATAACGAGCAGGTGGCTTTGTTTTGCTGCTCATTAGCTTTACAGGATCCATTTTTCCTTTCATACCCACCTTGACATCGGGTAGCGACTGATCTCGCTCGTCATTGTCGTCAACTTCATCTTCATCGAAGTTTCCTGCATAGATCTCCTTCCAGCCCATGGATTTTACTATTTTGCCTCTTGCGGTAAAGTTTTCCCCAATACTTGTGACCTTTACCGTTGTTTGTTCATATTCAAAAGCAGGACTCAACACTGCAAGGAACCTTTTCACAATAAGATCGTAGATGTTTCTTTCTTGTTGGTTTAAAGAAGATAGATCCACATACTGCTCCGTGGGGATAATGGCATGGTGATCTGATACCTTGCTGTTGTCAACGAAGCGTTTGGTCACCTTTATCTTATTTCTCAAAATAGTGCCCACCATTTTTGAATAGGGACCTACAGCGATACTTTTTAAACGCTCTTGCAATGTTGGAACGATATCATCGGTGATATACCTAGAATCTGTTCTCGGGTAAGTCACCAGCTTATGGGTCTCATAAAGGCGCTGCATGAGATTCAAGGTTTGTTTTGCTGAATAGCTGTATCTACGGTTAGCGTCACGCTGCAATTCCGTTAAATCATAAGCAAGGGGAGGTAGCTCTTTTTTGCTCTGCTTTTGTACATCTGTAACCTCACTGGTTTGCGTAGATACCTTTGATACGATATTTTCAGCTTTTTCTTTGTCAAAAATTCTGGTTTGCTTACTTGTTTTATCTCGCCATTGCACTGTAAATCCATTAAATACACTTTGGATCATCCAGTAGTCTTTAGGTTTGAAATTTCGGATTTCATTTTCGCGCTGAACAATCATAGCAAGTGTAGGTGTTTGCACTCTACCGGCGGATAGCTGAGCGTTGTACTTACATGTGAGGGCACGAGTAACATTTAAGCCTACAAGCCAGTCTGCCTCAGAACGGCACAATGCCGAATGGTATAGGTTTTCATACTGACTTCCAGGTTTTAGGTTTTGAAAGCCTTCACGTATAGATTTGTCTGTTTGGGATGAAATCCATAGTCTTTTTATGGGTTTCTTAAAGCCTGCTTTCAGTATGATCCATCGTGCAACAAGCTCTCCTTCACGTCCAGCATCGGTTGCGATGACCAGTTCATCCACATCCTGACGCTGCATCAGCTTTTTGACTATTCCAAATTGTTTAGATGTCTGTTTAATGACCACAGGCTTCATCTTTTCAGGCAGCATTGGAAGATCCTCAAGGCGCCAATGCTTATATTTGTCATCATAAGCTTCAGGGTCTGCCAACGTTACAAGGTGTCCCAAAGCCCAGGTGACGATATACTTTGACCCTGTAATATATCCATTGCCTTTTTGACTACATTTTAAAACCTTTGCAAGATCCCTGCCAACGGAGGGTTTTTCAGCCAGTACTAGAATTTTTCCCATGGTGTTATTCCTTTCATTTGCTCAATAATTTAAGAAAGAGTACTACCTCTGTGCTTTAGCTCAGCGCCGAGAGGTTCATTCTTAAGCTAGTATATTTTTATATTCAATAAACAAGTGTTTTCGCACATTGTACAACCATTTCTTTATTTAAGTGTAGCATTTAAGAGGGTTTATTATAGTGTATATTGAATTGGCTTAAACAACAACATATTTTGAATAGCATTAGCTAATCAAAGAGATAACGAGTTATAGAAAAAGGATAGATATAAGTATTTATCCCGGATATATTCTTATATCTCGTGATTATTTAAACTTTGATATTTATAATAATTTATTGTAAGATTATTTGATCACGTGCGTCTTACTTGATTATTAAAGGACTTAAAACATCATCATATATTGCGACACGGGACTTTTATGCAATATTGCTAGTTATGATTCCCCTGTATATTGCTTTTTAATGGCAGTAAGCTTAATTAGACAGTATAAGAATAAATATGAAGGTCATTAAGTATGATCCCTTTCGAGGTAAATTACCCCAATGGGCTCAAATAAAGATAGCATTTATAACATGGCTATAATTGTCATATAAACGTAATGTATATATAAATCCAT
>DASRMZ010000323.1:0-8600 GCA_035647675.1 Thermoclostridium sp.
CATCTCAAAATAACCAAGGAGATTGAAATTGAAAAAGCATCATTATTTTTTGATATTTACTTTTTTCTTCTTTTTTTTAGGTGTACTACTTTTGAATGTGCCACATTCGGTTGGACTTGCAGATAATACTGATTTCATCAGGGTTTCACAACCTGTAGGATTGGTGTTAAATAGCGACTTTAAGTTTTTCTATTTCCAGCAAAGGTTCGAATATATAAAGCCTTTTTATAACTTAAAAGACTTTTTTAAATTTGTACTATGCCCTGATATAGAAAATATCAGTGGTTTTCAAACAACTCAATTTCTATTTATCAAGATAGCCCAGCTTATAGATGGGATAGTAGCGTATTTAAGTAACCAAGTGATAACCTACTTTAATATAACCATACTATCTTTAAATTTTCTTGTAATTCATAGTATTTCGGCTGCATTGTGTTTGGACAATACAAAGGTCAGCAGCTTACATGGGAAATTCTTCATGAGGCAGACAATCTCTACCTCCTCGTTGCAAAGGACATTGTGGAAAACTATGCTTTTTCCCTGGATAACAATAGCTACTGGATTGAATCGGATATAAGACAATGGCTTAACGATGATTCCCCCAATGGTTTTTTATATGAATTCTCTGATTTTGAGAAGGCTAAAATTGCAACAATTAGGATGACAACTATACTTTCACCAGCCATGAAGGAAAAGAAACAGTTTGGTTCTCAGCCACATCATTGGTTCTGTATACCAGGATATACAAAACAAAACTATGATACCGCTTACCGTGTAGAAAACACGGAAAATGTTTTTCTCCTAAGCATTGAACAGTGGGAGAAATACAATTTCAAAAAGAAAAAAGATGTTCAATATTGGTTAAGAACACCTTATACAATGAATTCAACGGTAAGAATTGTAGGTGAAGACGGCTACATTTATCACAAAAAAGCTAATATGACAAACATAGGCGTACTTCCTGCAATAATAATTCAAACCGATTGACATTTGTAAATATTTATAAAACTTAATGTTCGAAGCGAATTGATTTAGTCCCCATGCTTTAGAACTGGCTTACGAGCAGCCCTAGCTTCATCAAGCCTAAGCACCGGGGTATCATATGGAGCTTGTTTTAATGTGTCGGGTTCTTCCTCTGCTTCCTTTGCAATCTTTATCATAGTAGCAATAAACTCATCCATGGTTTCTTTGCTTTCTGTCTCTGTTGGCTCAACCATAAACGCCTCATTTATAATAAGAGGAAAATAAACTGTTGGCGGGTGATACCCATAATCAAGTAGTCTTTTAGCTATGTCAAGTGTGGAAACATCATATTTTTTCTGGTACTGCCCTGAAAAAACAACCTCATGCATACAAGTACGATCATATGGCAAATGATAATACTCTCTTAGTTTTTCTTTTATATAATTGGCGTTTAGTACAGCATTTTCCGATACTCTGCGAAGTCCTTCAGCACCAAGCGAGCATATATAAGCATATGCTTTTACGATAACAGAAAAATTACCGTAAAAGGATTTTATTTTCCCTATGGATAGTGGTCGTTCATAATCGAAATAGTATTTATCATTCCTTTGCTCAATCATAGGCTTAGGAAGAAAAGGAACAAGGTGTTTTTTTACACCAACAGGTCCAGAGCCTGGCCCACCACCGCCATGTGGAGTACTAAATGTTTTATGAAGGTTTAAGTGCACGACATCAAATCCCATATCCCCTGGCTTTGAAACACCCATAATTGCATTTGCATTGGCTCCATCATAATACAAAAGCCCGCCTGCCTCATGCACTATGTTAGCAATCTTATCAATGTTTTCATCAAATAAACCAAGTGTATTTGGATTTGTAAGCATAAGACCTGCAACCTCATCGTTCATTAACTCTTTCAATGCATTAATGTCGACGCCGCCCTTGTGGTCTGATTTCACCTCTACCACATCAAAACCCACTGACGTTGCTGAAGCAGGGTTGGTACCATGGGCAGAATCAGGAACTATAATTGTTGTACGCTTATCATCACCATTATTTTTATGAAAAGCCTTTATTATCATAAGACCTGCAAGCTCACCATGGGCTCCTGCAGCAGGTTGCAATGAAAAACGATCCATACCAGTAATTTCAGAAAGTAAAACATCTGACTTATATAGAATTTCAAGGCAGCCTTGAACTGTTTCTTCGGGTTGGTATGGGTGAACTCTTGTAAAGCCTTCATATTTTGAGACTTCTTCATTGATTTTTGGGTTGTATTTCATTGTACATGAACCCAAAGGATAAAACCCGGAATCTACACCATAATTTTTTTGAGAAAGATGAGTAAAATGTCTAATAACATCCAATTCCCCTACCTCAGGAAGATCAATCTCA
The DNA here is from genome assembly GCA_035647675.1 of Thermoclostridium sp. Classification (GTDB taxonomy): domain Bacteria; phylum Bacillota; class Clostridia; order DSM-8532; family DSM-8532; genus Thermoclostridium. The sequence goes on from DASRMZ010000323.1 coordinate 2,359, forward strand.
TCATCTCTTAACAGTTCCTTGGGTATCAAGTCAACAATATCAGTTTCAGGCACATCACATTTTGGTAACAGGTCTGCGCTTCTACCAGGTACACTCATTTCAAAAATTAATTTTTCTTCTTTCTTCATCATATCGATGCCACCTCCGATACAAACCTGTCAATTTCATCCTTCGTTCTTTTTTCGGTTACTGCAACTAGATACCCATTTTCAAACTCTGGATATAGGTTATCTGTAGCAAAACCACCTATTATTTTTCTATCTATTAAATGCTTATTTAGCTTTTCAACATTTCCATGATAAACAAGCAAGAACTCTTTAAAGAACGGGCTATCAAAAGCTGGTGAAAAAAGTTGGGTTTTTAACAGTTCATTGTATGCATAATGAGCTTTTTGCGTACATAGCTCTGCTACATCCTTAAGACCCTTTTTGCCTAGGATGGACATGTAGATAGTTGCAGCTAATGCATTCAATGCCTGATTTGAGCAGATATTTGATGTTGCTTTTTCTCTTCTAATATGCTGCTCCCTCGTTTGCAAAGTCAAAACATAACCCCTCTTACCATTTTTATCAACGGTTTGCCCTACAATCCTACCAGGCATTTTCCTTGTAAATGGCTTTTTAACTGCCATAAATCCTAAATATGGACCACCAAAGCTTAGTGGATTGCCAAGAGCCTGCCCCTCTCCAACTACAATATCAGCACCAACATCCCCCGGAGCTTTTAGTATTGCAAGAGAGATCGGATCACAGCTTACAATAAGCAAGGATTTGTTTTTATGGGCTAACTGGGCTATTTCTTTCAAGTTTTCAATGGCACCAAAGAAATTTGGGCTCTGAACAAGAATAGCTGCAGTATTCTCATTAAATTCACCCTCGAGCCTTTGAATATCTGTCACACCATTTTTTATTTCTGCTTCTTTTAAACTGATGCCTTTGAACCTGGCGTATGTGGACAATACCTCACGGTTTTCGGGATGCATGCTTCTTATTGCAATTATTTCGTTACGCCTTGTAGATTCACATGCCATAATAGCCGCTTCTGCTAAAGCAGAACCCCCATCATACAAAGAAGCATTTGCTACATCCATTCCTGTTAGGCGACAAATCATAGTCTGATATTCAAATATCGCTTGTAGTGTTCCTTGGCTTATCTCGGGCTGGTATGGGGTATATGCAGTATAAAACTCCTGCCTTGATAAGAGGTTATTCACAACACTTGGTATATAATGATCATACGCACCAGCACCAAGAAAGCAGCTATATTCTTCAAGATTTTTATTTTTATTAGCCACTTGCCGCATATGTGTTGACAGCTCTATTTCTGACATAGCCTCGGGAATATCGAGAGATGTATTTAACTTTACATTTTCGGGTATATCAGAAAATAGATCCTTAATATCATTAACACCAATCTCCTTAAGCATTTGGAGTTGCTGCGCATTGGTATTAGGAATATAATTAGACATACTATTCCTCCTCGCAGTACCTTGCATACTCTTGCATATCCATCAGCTCTTCAAGTTCAGACGGTTCGCTCATCTCCAAGATAGCAATATAGCTCTCGTATGGATCCTCATTTATTTTTTCAGGGCTATCCTCAAGCTCTTCATTCACTTTAATTACTTTGCCCGATACAGGTGCATAAATGTCCGATGCAGCCTTTACAGATTCTACAACACTCAAAATATCACCTTTATTAACATCCATTCCTTGTTCAGGAATCTCTACAAAAACAATATCCCCAAGGGAGTGTTGTGCATGATCTGAAATACCTACATATACCTTATTTCCATCAACCTTTACCCACTCATGGTCTTTTGAATATTTCAATCCTTCTACAACCTTCATATTTGCAACCTCCATATATTTTAAATATAATTTTTCAGTATTTTTATCACTATTAATTAGCATTTTGCGGTGTTATATAATTTACGTACAATTGTATAATATATCACAGTCTGCATAAGAGCTTGACATTACATATTGTACAACTAATATTTGTTAAAATTACATCGCAAAAGCTTTATTTAGTTTACATCACAAAAGCTTTATTTAGAATAGCTTTTTGAATAAAACGGCATTTCCACAATCTTTGCTTTTAATGCTCTATTTCTTACAACGATTTCTATATTAAGTCCAATATCGGTGAACTCAGATTCTACCAAAGCCATCCCGATATTCTTCTCAAGGCTAGGAGAGTAGCTACCCGATGTAACAAAGCCTATTTTTTTATTATTGACTAAAATATCATAATTGTTTCTCGGTATACCTCTGTCTATCATTTCAAAGCCTATAAGTTTTCTTTTTACACCTTGGCTTTTTTGTTTTAATAGTTCGCTCTTACCTATAAAATCATCCTTATCGAGCTTAACAAAACGCCCAATTCCAGCTTCTAAAGGTGTAATGTCTTTTGAAATCTCATGCCCGTATAATGTCAGGGCAACTTCAAATCTCAAAGTATCACGTGCTCCAAGTCCAGCTGGTACTAAACCATATTCCTTTCCTTCTCGTAGCAAGGTGTCCCATAGCTGTGATACATATTCACTCTTAATATATATTTCAAACCCGTCTTCCCCAGTATATCCACTTCTGGATATTATAGCTTTTGTGCCACAAATCTCCACTTCAGGGCTGAAGTTGAAAAATCTAATATCTCTTAATGGAATGTCCACAAGCCTTTGCAATATTTCTTCTGCCTTAGGACCTTGTAACGCTAACTGTGCATAGTAATCCGAAATATTTTCAACCTCAACCTGCCCCTCAAGGTTTTTAATAATCCATTCAAAATCCTTCTCAGTATTTCCTGCGTTTACAATCAAAAGATAGAACTGTGATGAATATTTGTAAATTAATAAATCATCCACAACTCCACCATCGGGATAACACATTGGAGAATATAGAATACGGAAGTCTTTGGTTTTTTGTATATCATTTGTTATAAGCTTTTGGATAAACTTTTCAGCATCATGCCCTTTTACAGTAATCTCACCCATATGTGATACATCAAAAACTCCTGCTGCTTCTCTTACATGTCTATGCTCCTCAATAATCCCCATATATTGAACGGGTAAAGCCCAACCGTTAAAATCTATAATTTTCCCGCCTAATTTGCAATGATTTTCGTACAATGGTGTTTTCTTCATTACATGCCTCCTGCTAAGATGGAAGTCTGTAGTACTTCCTTTATAATTCTTTTATAATTGTACCATAATATTCAACTAAGTAAAATACAACAAAATCTAAAAAATATGTTCATAGGCTTCGAATTCAATCAATTGATACCGAAATGTTTTTGCAATGCAGTCGTTAGAGTTCACACTCGCACTTACCTTAGCTGTCATCCAAGGGTATCCAATCCAATGATTGTCATTCCGAGCTTGCCGAGGAATCTTACTCTAAAACAAAGATTCCTCACTACGTTCGGAATGACAAAGAGGTGTTGTGTGAACTGTATCATGCAGTCTGCACTAAAATGCTCAAAGGTTTTTCTGTGTTGACTTTAACGCCACGTTTGAGTATAATTTTTTTTAATAGGAGTGATATATTTCAAATGGATGACTCGCCTTTACCCGAGCGAAGTAGCGTATTTATAAAAAGAGTAATCATATATTTGCTTATTTAATAACGATGCGTAATTGAGGAACATGATACATGATTTGTTATCTCCTTACGCTTTTTTTATTTTACATTTATCTGAAATTTCTTGATAAAATATTAATTAAATAAAAATATTGTTTATTATTTGTCTTTGGGAGGTTATTTTTTTGACAGGAAACTCTATTGTATGGAATCTTGTTTTACAATTATTTTTGATTATACTAAATGCGGTATTTGCATGTGCCGAGATCGCTGTTATTTCTATGAACGATAACAAGATGGATAGGATGGCTAACGCTGGGGATAAACGCGCTATTCGACTTTCTAATCTGACTGAACAGCCTGCACGCTTTCTTGCGACAATACAAGTGGGAATTACATTAGCAGGTTTCCTTGGAAGTGCTTTTGCGGCAGACAACTTTGCAAGTATTATTGTAGATGGGTTAATAAAGCTCGGTCTTAAAGTTCCTATCTCGACATTAAATACAGTTTCTGTTATTGTAATTACTCTTATTCTATCTTATTTCACACTGGTTTTTGGAGAGCTGGTCCCAAAAAGAATTGCCATGAAGAACGCCGAAAAGCTTGCACTTGGCATGTCAGGATTAGTATATTTTATATCTAAGGTCTTTGCTCCTCTCGTATCACTATTGACTATCTCTACAAACAGTATTTTAAGGCTCTTGGGAATAGATCCAACTGCATCCGATGTAAATATTACCGAAGAAGAAATCCTTATGATGATCGATGAAGGAAGCGAAAAAGGGGCTATAAACCACTCTGAAAAAGAACTCATTCAGAATATATTCGAATTTGATGATAAAACCGCGGAAGAGGTTATGACTCATAGAACTGAAGTATCGCTCCTCTGGCTTGACGAAAGTGATGAGGAATGGGGAGAAACCATCGTGGATAGCAGACATACACATTACCCTGTATGTGATGAGACTACCGATAATATCATTGGAGTATTAAATTCAAAAGACTACTTCCGACTTAAGGATAAATCACGGGAAAATGTTATGAAGCATGCTGTAAAACCCGCATATTTTGTACCCGAAGCCGTTCGTACCGATATATTGTTCCGTAATATGAAGCAAAGTAAAACACATTTTGCGATTGTTTTGGATGAGTATGGTGGGATGAATGGTATAATTACAATTAATGATTTGTTGGAACAATTAGTGGGTGATTTGGATGATGATATTTCAGTAATTGAAATACCACCTGAACTTTTAGTTGAACGTGTTGATTCACAAACCTTCAAAATCCATGGTTCAACATCTTTAAAGTATGTAGCAGAGCGGCTTGCTATTGATTTGCCTGAAACTGAATATGAAACATTTGGTGGATTTGTCTTTGGAATGCTGGGTTACATACCCAAAAGTGGCAGCACCCCTGAAGTCGAAGGGTACGGTCTTACAATAAAGGTATTGGAAATAAAATACCATCAACTTGAAAAGGCAATAGTATATATTCAAAAAGGCGATAGCAACTTAAAACAGTAAAGTACTAAACTTTTTCACAACCAAAAAATGATAAAAACTATGCCCTACAAGAAGTTATTAACTTTTTTGCAGGGTATAGTTATATTAAGAGAAGAAAAATTAATTATGAATATTATCTTTTCCCGCGACAGCTTGCTATTGCATGTTGGATTTCCTCACGGAACTCGTTGTTGTCTTCAGGAACTTGTGATAATAACCATTGTAGCTGAGCTACTTCATGATCCCTACCAGTTTTTGAAAGAGATTTTACAGTCTCTATCTGAACCTTTGGATCCTTGTCACGTATTAGAGTGGTAAGAATACTATTAACTCCTGGGTCGCTAGATTTACCACATTCTATTGCTAGCAATAACCGTGTTTCGTTATCACCATTAAGATATTTTTTACTTATTATCTCCCATTTTCCTTTCTTAATAAGTTTTTCAATTTTCTTTTCTTTACTACCAAACATTACAAACACTCCCTATATTTAAATTATTTTTCAATCACATACGTTTACTATTTTAAATCTATCCAATTATGTTGTATTGCATTACTCAAAGATGTCTTTAGTTTTGTAAGACTACATTTTATATCTTGAAGCTCCTCATCTGTTAACTCATGTGTAAGATGCTCAAAAGCTTCTCTGCCTTTTCTTATCGTATCATTAAGAACTTCAGAGCCCTTTTCAGACAAAATAAGCGCTATACTTCTTCTATCTTCAGGATTTTCACGCCTTAATACATACCCACCCTCCACAAGTTTGTTAATTGTTAAACTCATGGCACTTTTGGATAACCTTAGTTCATCACAAAGAGCTTTTAAGTTGATATTTGGGTTATTGCTGATTACTTTAATAATATAAACTTGGTGAAACGTCAAGGCTGAATTCTCAAGAACTTTTGAAAAAACATAACCAGAAGATAAATTTATTTGTTTTAATAAATCCTGAATCTGTATAGAAACGTTTTCGCTTGTGTTATTCAGTTGAACTCCCCCCTGCTCATCATAAAAACCTTACAACACCTTTGTTAGTATACTAAATCGCAGTACCTAATAGGCGGGCTTAATTTAACTTTAATAGTTCTTTTTGAAATCTAAAGCTATCTTATTTTCCCATTCAAATACTAAAAATAGTTAGATAATACGACTGTTT
>DASRMZ010000324.1:0-4131 GCA_035647675.1 Thermoclostridium sp.
GGAAGACTCCTTAACTAAACGACATTGGATTGTATATCTGTAATTGAATAGCTCTTGCCTGTTCATGTCCTATTTTTGATATAAATGTTTTTTTATTGTAATATTTTTACTCTATGAAAAAAAATCTACTGTTTTTAATTAGTTTATTTTTATTTTCTTTAATAATGAAGCCTGCTTTGGCTTGGGAGGGAATGCCGCTTCCACCCTTAAAAGTGGAGGGGCGCTATTTGACCGACACTCATGGCAATGTGGTCAACCTGCATGGCTTTGCTCAAACTTACAGTCCATGGTTCAACGAACAAGGCACAAAATGGACCAACTATAATGTTCAAGGGTGCTTGAGTTATAATCAAGGGTTGATAGATGACATATTAGAAGCGGGATGGATGATGAACTTCCTTCGCTTACATATGGATCCGTACTGGAGCAACACACCAGGGTGTACGCCTGATGGACACGAGCTACCCAACTGCTTTAGTGAAACTAGATTTAGAAAATATCTTGACGAAGTATTTATCCCTATGGCTGAATATGCCATATCTAAGGGGCTTTATGTCATCATACGCCCTCCTGGTGTTTGCCCTGAAGTTATAGGAGTGGAAGATGATTATAATTATGCTGACTATCTCATGACTGTGTGGGATATTATGTCGAGTCACCCACGTATTAAAAACCGTCACGAAATTATGTTTGAGTTGGCAAACGAACCCGTGCGGATTAAATTGGCTGATGGAACTGTAGGAGCCAACACTCAAGCACATTTTGACGTGCTAAAAGAAATTTTTCAGCCCATTGTTAACCGCATTCGCAGCAATGGATTTCACAACGTTTTGTGGATTCCTGGTTCTGGGTATCAAGCTCATTACAAAGGTTATGCAGTGAATCCCATCGAAGGTGAAAATATTGGTTATGCCGTACATATTTATCCTGGGTGGTTTGGTAGTGCTAATGGCTATGAGACATTTAAATCTGAGTGGGATGCGCAGGTAAAACCTATAGCTGATATGGCACCTATTGTTATTACTGAAATGGATTGGGCGGATGAAAAATATGGCTCCTCCTGGGGTAAGGGTTATACTGGTACTGCTGGTGGTGATGGATTTGGTGCTAACTTTAAAAAGATTATGGATGATTCTGGTAACGTTAGTTGGCTATTATTTACAGATGCCCATTTATTAGCTCAGTTTACAGGTGAACCCCCCGCTTCCGGTGAACCTTATACTTTTTTGAACGATCCTGAAGCTTGTCCGTGGCCCATTTATCACTGGTATCAAGATTATGCTCTAAAGGATTACCCTCGACCAGAATTTGAGAAGCAATCGCTAAGCGACAATGGCGACGGCACTTATACCAACCCTTTGATACATGCCGATTTTCCTGATCCAGATGTGATTAGAGTGGATGATACCTATTACATGGTTTCTACTACTATGCATATTTTTCCAGGTGCTACGCTGTTAAAGTCTTACGATTTGGTAAATTGGGAGTATTGTAGTAACCCATTGGAAATGATCGCATCAAGTGATGCCTACAATTTATTAAATAATGAGAACCGCTATTCACACGGACAATGGGCATCGAGTCTACGTTATTATAACGGGCAATATTATATTCTCTTTAACACATTAGACGAAGGAAGTTTTTTGCTTAGTACTGAAGATCCTGAAGGATTTTGGAATTTGAGAAAACTATCAGGTAGCTATTACGACCCAGGTCTGTTGTTCGATGAAGATGGAAAGATTTATGTGGTTCATGGCATCAATACTCTGACAATCACCGAGCTGGATGAAGAGTTCCAAGCAGTTGGTAATGACAAGGTAGTAGTTGATAGGCCTGATAGCGGTTTGGAAGGGAGTCACTTATACAAGATTGGTGATTATTATTACATCTATGCAACTTATGGCGGGTGGCCTGCATCGCAGGTAGCATTTCGATCGACCAGCATTATGGGTTCATATGAAGAAAAGCTTCTTTTTGAGGATGATAACATCCATCAAGGGGCATTGGTCGAAACCCAAACGGGTGAATGGTGGACTGTTATGTTCTATGACAAGGGTGCTTTTGGTCGCTTTCCCAACTTGCAGCCAGTTTACTGGAATAATAATTGGCCTGTAATTGGAGCGAATGGTAAAGGTGTGACTACTTTTAGAAAGCCAAACGTAGGGCAAGAATATCCCACCAAGGTGTTGCCCACCAATGATAATTTCAGGCATTATAAACTCGGATTACAATGGGGCTGGAACCACAATCCAGACAATTCAAGGTGGTCTCTGTTTGATCGACCTGGTTTTTTGCGTCTAAAAACGGCTGGAGTTGTTACTGGTTTTTTAGAAGCAAAAAATACTTTGACACAGCGGATTTTTGGTTATCATGCCACTGATATTGACTCTTATGGCACTATAAAATTACATATAGATGAAATGAAGGAGGGCGATGTCTCTGGGTTGGCTGTTTTTCAGGATCCTTACGCATTTATTGGTGTAACACTTAGTGATGGTGAAAAACGCCTGATTATGGACAATAATGGTGATGTTCAGATGGGGGAGGCTATTATTGAAGAAGTAATTTATTTGCGGGCGGTTGCTAATTATAGTACGAGCAAAGCTCAGTTTTATTATAGCTTGGATAATGAAGTTTATACTGAATTTGGTCAAGAATTGAATATGGCCTTTGACCTTTCCATATTTACAGGTAATAAATTTAGTATATTTAATTATGCAACCAAAGAGTTAGGCGGTTATGTGGATGTAGATTGGTTTACCACAGAGGAAAGCTTTTCTGAGGAAAAGTATTATGATGATCGTTTTACAGGTTATACCGAAGAGCAGTTAACGCTGGAGAGTATTTATGTTGAATCTGAAAATATCGACATGCTAATTGGAACCAGCAAAACTTTAAATGTTTATGCAGTTTTTCAGGATGGGCATGAAGAGAATGTTACTTCTTCAACAGAGTTTTCAGTTTCCCGTCCTGATGTTGTTAAGGTTATCAACGGACAATTAATCGCATTAAAGAGTGGGTCTGCGACCATCACTGTTACCATTGAAGGCAAGCTTGGTGGATCTCGAACTTTGCAGATTAATGTGACTTCCCAAACTTTTCCGCTAATAAGTGGGTTATTCAATCCTTCAATTTGGGAAAATGGAACCTTTAATGAGCAAACAGGTGAATTGGTAACTGGTCAGTGGGGTTTTGGTGGATGGCAATATGAGAATGGCATTGACTTATCGCCCTACAAATACATTGTGGTTCAGCTTAAGCAACCGACAACCAGTGGAGCTTCATTCCGTTTGTTTGATGAGAGCAGCTATTGGACACCTGCTATAACTTATGATATGGGCTCCCAGATCCAATTAGTAGTGGATATAAATAATATGAAGAAAGAGGTGGGTGGAAAAATGGTGCCTGCCAATCCGTCTAACATTTATATTGTCGGATTCTGGTCACATGGAAATATCCCCATCCTCATTGATAATGTTTATCTATCTAATAGTGATGATCTTAAGCCCACATCTGTAAAAGAAATATTTATTAGGATTTCGGATCTGGACATTGTAGATGTTTATAATTTGATGGGTGTTAAATTAAAATCGGGGGTTTTACGTAAAAACGCCTCTGACAATTTGCCAAATGGTATTTATATTGTGGGCAATAAGTTAGTTGGTAATGAGAAAGTTATAGTTGGAAATAGGAATTAGTAACAACGTATAAATATTAAATTATGAATGTTTTAAATCGCTTTTTAATAGGCTTCTTCTCTCTCTTTATTTCATCAACATTATATTCGCAGGAGGTTTCAGGTCCAGATGGAAAACTTAAATTGAATGTGGAGATAGAAAATGGTGCCCCAATCTATTCAGTTACCTATAATGGAAAATCGATATTGGAGAAATCTCCATTGGGACTATTGACCAACGAAGGTGATTTTAGTTCCAATATGCGACTACTGGAATCAAATAATGGAGAAACCAGTAAAGAATATAGTCAGGATAAAATCAAACAATCTGTTGTAAGCTACAAAGCCAATACGTTGAAATGTATCCTTGCAAACGAAGCAGGGCGACAAATTTCGATTTTGTTTCAAGTTAGCAACAACGATATTGCTTTTCGCTATGAGCTGCCTAAGTGGGG
>DASRMZ010000325.1:0-4724 GCA_035647675.1 Thermoclostridium sp.
ACCTTGTAGCAAGTAGTGGTACAGGTGCTAATTTTGATTTAGCAGCGGTTAATGCAGCATTAAAAGAACACGGAGTTAAAGCAACTGGTACAGTTCCAACAACAGGTAGTACTCCTGCCGCTGTAGATTTCAAAGCCAAAGTTGCAACTGTAGGTAATATTACAAAAGCTTATGCGAATATAGCAGATGAAAGTATTACTAAATTGAAGTTTGCGGCAAACGCTACAGGTACTACAGTTTCTATTACAAAAGATAGTGCTGGGGTAGTAGAAGTAACTGCAGGCAAAGAAGTTACTTTCGAAGATCTAAATAAAGCCTTAAAAGATTATGGAATAACAATAGCATCAAACGATAAAGATGTTACTAAAGAAACAACAGTAGGTACAATTGCTGCTGTTGAGTTAGATGTTGATGCAGGTAATGTTGCAATCAGAGTAAACACTCAAACATCAGCAGATGCAGCAATAACAACTATTAATGATGCATTAGAAAAAGTTTCATCTGAAAGATCTAAGCTTGGTGCTATGCAAAACAGATTAGAGCATACAATCAAGAACCTTGATACTTCAGCCGAGAACTTACAGGCTTCTGAAGCAAGAATCAGAGACGTAGATATGGCCAAGGAAATGATGGAGTTCACCAAGACCAACATCCTTTCACAGGCGGCACAAGCTATGTTAGCTCAAGCAAATCAGCAACCTCAGGGAGTACTACAGTTACTAAGATAATATTTACTAACACTAATGACAAAGCCGGAGAGTATCTCTCCGGTTTTGTTACCATAAGACCATAAACAATTTATTGACAGTTTTTTAAATTAATAAATAATTAATAATACTCACTACTTGGCAAGGATGCCGAAGATGAAAAACAAGGAAGTGTTTTCATGATCATCAATCATAAATATTTCAGCATTGAACACTTATCGTCAGCTATCCTTGAAGTACTCAAACAGCTTCAGCTCCATAGAAAAGTTGTCCTTAGGCTATAGAAAGAACCGTGCTGGTGACGCTCCGCAGGTCTTGCCATCAGTGAAAAAATGAGAGGGCAGATAACAGAAATGGATCTGAGTTGAATATAGAAAAGAACCGTTAAAAAATGCTGTTATGTGGTATTTATAACAAGTAGCGATTAATTATACACTATAATTTTCCGATATATATAATACAGGAGAGCATCCTATGCTGTGAGCAATATGAAGCTTTTACAGCAAGGCTTATATAAACATAGAATGAAGCTACAGTAGTTAAACAAAACTATTTTATTGTTTCAAAGTCTAAATTGGAGGGATTGATATGAATATCAATACAATACATTCAACGCCAAAGGCAGTTGAATTAAATACAGATAAAACCCACAATATACAAAAGCCAACTACTGTACTACCTGAAAAACAAAAAAGTGTTCAAGAAGACCAAAGTGCAGTGATATCTGAAAAGATGCTAATTGAAACCATTGAAAAGGCAAATAAGGACTTGGTAATTGCCAACCGTGCACTGGAGTTTTCGGTACATGAAGGAACAAAGGAAATAATGGTAAAGGTAGTAGATGCAGAAACAAAAGAAGTAATTAGAGAGATACCTTCAGAAAAAGTTCTTGATATGGTAGCAAGTATGCTCGAAAGAGCAGGAATATTAGTAGACGAGAGAAGGTGACCAGATGAACTCAATAAATTCGAATTACTCAAACATGCGCTTAGTCGGTCTTGCATCGGGTCTTGATACAGATTCGATTATTCAGCAATTAATGTATGCAGAAAGAATGCCCATGACCAAGCTTGAACAACAAAGGACTGAGACACAATGGAAACAGGAGGCATATAGAGATTTTACAAATGCTTTAAGGGGATTTAAGGAAAAGTTTTTTGATATAACCAAGCAAAGCTCTTACCTGTTATCGGAAAATTCATTCAAGACTTTTTCCGCTATTTCCTCATCAAATGAGTATATTACAGCACGTGGAACAGCGACAGCTCAGGCAGGGAATTATTCTGTTAAGGTTGAACAGTTAGCTACAGCAGACAGAGCCGTTAGTGAAAAAGGCGTATCAAAGAATATTACTGGAGATGTTACTAATTTTGATCTTGAGGGTGAATCAATGGTATTGATACTCGATGGTGTAACCCGAGAAATTAGAATGTCAGATTATACGCGTTTAGACGGTGAGGGCAATATAGATTATGAGAAGAGTATGGAAGCATTGATTGGAGACGGAGAAACCGATAATGGTCTTCAAAGGCTTGTAAATGATGCCTTCGGTGAAGGAAAGATTATGGTTTCAGACAATGCGGGGCAGCTGCAGCTCTCTACAGGCAATGGTGCCACGCAGTTAACTACGGTATATGGCTCAGAAGGTACGGAAGGTCTTAAATCACTTGGGATTTCCCAAGGTGATTCCAATCGTATTTCCACCGACAGTACACTTTTAGGTTTAGCTAATAAGCTTGAAGGTGAATTCAACTTTAATGAAGAAGGTAATGTTTCATTTGAAATAAATGGTGAAGAGTTTACTTTCTCACAAAATGACACAATGAGCAATGTTATGGAAACAATAAACGACAACGCAAAAGCCAATGTAAATATGAGATATGATGAAATCACAGATACCTTTAGCATCACGGCTAAGCAAACAGGTGCTGGTGATAACGTTCGTTTGAATGAAACATCGGGCAGCTTTTTTTCAGCCATCGGTATTGACAGTGAAAACCCCATAAGTGCTGAAAACCAGGGAACTGACGCTATTGCCGTAATTGATGGAGTGCGTGTTGCCAGAAGTAGCAATACATTTACCGTCAATGGTGTTGAGTTTACTCTTAGAAAAGCACATACAGCAAGCAACCCTGACGATACTATTACATTAGAGCAAGATATTGATGGAGTATATGATTTAATAGAGAGCTTTGTTGAAGAGTATAATAATATTGTTGACAAGTTTACTACAACTCTATCTGAAAAATATGACAGAAGCTATAAGCCATTAAGTGATGACGAAAAGGCAGACATGACTGAAGACCAGATTGAAAAATGGGAGCAGAGAGCTAAATCTGGTATTCTTCGAAATGATTCGCTCCTTGAGGATATTCAAAGGAATATGCGCATGGCATTGATGGATACTGTTGAAGGCGTTGGAATGAGTCTTTCTTCAATAGGTATTTCTTCAAAATCCTATATGGATAGAGGCAAGCTTTATATTGATGAAACTAAGCTTAAAGATGCTATTCGGCAAAGACCTGATGAAGTAAAGAATATGTTTATTCAAAGGTCTGAGAGCACACCTGTGTACGACCGTGATCTTACGCCCGCGCAGCGAAACGACAGATACAAAGAACAAGGATTGTTGTTTAGATTATCCGATATACTCGATGACAATATATCAACCCTTAGGAATGACGATGGTAAAAAGGGAATTCTTCTTGAAAGGGCTGGAATGGTTGGTGACCTGAGCGAGTTTAACAGTGCTCTTTCAAAGGAAATAAATGATTATGATACTCGAATCGGTGAGATGCTTACAAAGCTTGTACAGAAAGAGAGTAACTACTATAACCAGTTTACTCGGTTAGAAACATACATAAATCAGATGAATTCACAAATGAGTTGGCTAACATCACAGCTTGGTGGTATGTAAATAAGGCAAAGGCTTTTGCTATGTAATACCGCAAAATGTCCTTGAAGGTACACAGGAGGAAATTCTATGAACAAACAAGGCTACAACCAATATAAACAGAACAGCATATATACCGCAAGCCCAGAAGAGCTGACATTGATGTTGTACAATGGGTTAATAAAGTTTATTATGAAAGCACAGTTTTCCATATCGAAAAGCGATATAGAGGGTGCGAATGGTAATATATTAAGATCTCAGGCCATTGTTACAGAATTAGCTGCCACTGTGGATGAGAAATACGAAATTTCAACTAGCTTAATAGCGCTATACGATTATATGAATAGACGGCTTATTGAAGCGAATATGAAAAAAAATAGCGAGATTCTAGAAGAAGTACTAACCTATGCAAAGCAGTTTAGAGACACATGGGAGCAGGCAATGCGTATTGCAAAACAGCCTGCGAAAAAAGATGCCGTTGGCATCTAGACTTAGTATTTTATTGCAGATAATGGTGTTTCCCCTCTACAGTGTATTTATACAAAAGGTAAAAAAGCATGGTGGGGAGCACAAATTACTTTAAACAGGCGGTGACAAATGCAAAAGCAAGCTATAATAAATGAAATGATGGCATTGTCTAATAAAAAGTATAATATGCTTATAAAGCTAAAAGAGTTATCCAAAAAGCAGAATGAGGCGTTTGGAGAAGAACGCCTCGATTCTGTTGAAAACATATTAAATGATAAGGATGCACTTATTAGCGATATAAGCGAGATTGATGAAGCGTTTATTGGGCATTCTGACAGTCTTAAAAAGCTATTAGGCATAAGTAGCCTAACAGAGATTGAAAACACCAACGTTGAAGGCAGACGGGAGCTTAAAGAGCTTATAGAATGCATTACAAATACAGTTGAGGAAATCATAGAGATAGAAAAGCAGGGACAGGATATAGCGTTTAATATGAGAAATTCATTCAGCAAGGAAATTAAGACATTAAATTCTGGAAAAAAAATGACCACTGCTTATAATAATAAACCCTTGAATAATCCTTCCTATTTTTTTGATAAAAAGAAATAAGATTTTTTAGATTTTTCAAAAATGAATTCACTTATTAGGATACTACC
>DASRMZ010000326.1:0-5286 GCA_035647675.1 Thermoclostridium sp.
ATATTATGTCAATATATGAAATGCCCTCACTATTAGGCAAAAATCTAGATTATTCAAAAGAGCTTACCATTAATGAAGGCATGAAATGCTTGTTCGATATTATTCCTTATGAATATGGAAATGCAAATGTATATGAAAATGCTGTACGCGCTGGGTTCTTGCTTTCGCAGTTTAGCAAATCTGGTGCTGAGCCATTAAGTACCGAGCAGGCAATTTATGCTGCAGTTAAGGTTCTAAACAGGAAAATAGCTATTGATGTAAATGGTTTTGCTGCCTCGCAGGACTATGAAGATATAATGAATACCGTTGGGCAACCATATAAGGACGCTGTAGCCTTTACAGTAGCAAATGGTATAATAAGCAATGAGAACGGAGTAGATCCAAGTAGTACAATCACATTGAGTAAATTTTTGGAAATATTAGAAAGAATCCTTATTTATGCAGGAGAGATATAATTACTTCAAGATAACTAAGAAAATATAAGGTGCATTTCTCAGTATTTGTAGTATAATAATAAATGGTTTTAACTATAATTAGGAGTTTGGTGACATTTTAGGTTGAAAAAGTTTCCAAACTTACCTTTTTGGCAATTTAGGTTTAAAATGTGATTAATTTGTCAATTATTATAAAGGAGAAAACGGTAGAAACCGCCTTAATAAAGCAGTTGAAATTGCACATAATAAATGTAGACATTTTTAATTCACAGCTTCAATTGGAGATATTTTACATAAGATTAATAAGGAGAGAAACTAATAATGGGTTTATTTATTGTTGAGGGCGGTATTCCTCTTAATGGAACAGTTCGCATAAGCGGTGCGAAAAACGCCATTCTTCCAGCACTAGCTGCTTGTTTGCTAACAGAAGGGAAAAGTGTTTTAAAGGATGTTCCAAATCTTGAGGATGTACATACTATGTGTAGCCTTATTAGATCTTTAGGCGCAAAAGTTGATTTTGATATTCAAAAAAGTGAAATTACTATAGAAACTGGGGTACTTGCTGAACACACTGCACCATACGAATTAGTTAATACTATGAGAGCATCATTTCTTGTAATGGGTCCTTTATTAGCAAAAAGAGGGAAAGCAAAGGTTTCACTACCAGGCGGATGTGCTATTGGGAGTAGACCTGTAGATCTTCATTTAAAAGGCTTTTCAGCCTTGGGAGCCAACATCGATACCGGGCATGGTTATGTCGAAGCACAGACGAGAGGAAAATTAACAGGTGCACGAATATATCTTGATTTTCCCAGTGTAGGAGCAACTGAAAATATATTAATGGCATCTGTCCTTGCAAAAGGGCAAACCGTTATAGAAAATGCTGCAACAGAGCCTGAAATTGTTGATCTTGCCACAATGTTAGTTTCAATGGGGGCACATGTCACAGGAGCTGGAACAGATACAATACGTATAATTGGAACGGATAAGCTAAAACCCACAGAACATTCTGTCATATCCGATAGGATTGAAGCAGGGACATTTATGCTGGCAGCAGCGTTGACGGGCGGAGATGTATTAATTGAAAATACTATGGTGGATCATTTAAAGCCTGTTATTGCAAAGCTAAGAGAATCAGGTGTTCAAATAGAAGAGGAATTTAACACAATACATGTGAAAGCATCACATGGTTTAAAGGCTGTCGATATTAAAACCCATCCATATCCGGGATTTCCAACAGATATGCAAGCTCAGATTATGGCTTACCTATGCCAAACGGAAGGAACAAGTATGGTGGTAGAAACCATTTTTGAAAATAGATTTATGCATGTTTGTGAACTAAAACGGATGGGAGCAAGAATAAAAATAGATGGTAGGACTGCAATAATTGAAGGTGGAGCATCGTATATGGGTGCACAGGTTAAAGCAACCGATCTAAGGGCAGGTGCATCTTTAATCTTAGCAGGCTTATGCGCAAAGGGTATTACCGAAATTGGGGATATATATCATATAGACCGTGGGTATGAGTCGATGGAGACAAAGCTTAAGGCTTTAGGAGCTAAAATCAATCGAGTGTGAGTATTATTATCTAAAACCAACACCAATGCTAATACATTAATTACAATTTGAACCGTTGGGTGTGAGCATTATTGATTTGAACTAGCCATTAGTTTAGTTCATCAAGAGTAAGTGAAAATCCTTGGATAAAATGCTGGAAGAAGTAGTCTATCTCTGGCATTTTCATTTCATGGATTTTCTTTAATGTTGCTTCGGCGGCTTTTTTAAATTCTTCGTTTCCAGCCTTTTCTTCTTCAAGGCATTTAATATATGCACTAATCCGATCTGCAGCTTTAACAAGCCGCCCTTCATATGAAGATTCGTCATAGAAAAGAATATTACGGTACTCAGGTACCATATTTGGAGGAAGCATTGACAATAACTTATTTTTTGAAATGTCCTCTAAATCTTTGTACGCCATCTCTATATCAGGGTTATAATATTTTATTGGGGTGGGCAGATCCCCTATAATTGCTTCATTGGAATCGTGATATATTGCTAAAACTGCTACGCGTTCAGCATTTATATTACTACCAAAGTAAGTATTACTAATAATAGCAAGACTATGGGCAATCATTGCCACCTGCAGACTATGCTCTTGGATGTTCTCGGTACTGGTATTTCTCATAAGTCCCCATCTTGTAATGTGCTTCATTCTGGACAAAAAGGCGAAAAAGTTAAATGATTTTTTCAAAAGATTCTCCTCCTTATATATAGTGTAAAAAACATAGTTCATAAATATAATAATAGGCTTTGGTCTTACAATTATATCACAACAATAGACCGATCGATGTACAAATGCTTAACCATCGGTCTAACCTCTTCTGTACGGTTATCTGCAAATAGTAACAGAAAAGAAGCAGTGCATAGTCCGGTGAACCCCAAAATAGTGATTTTCATGATAATTGGTGTTATAATTAATAAATATAGATATTACGATATCGGATAAATCTCACAATATAAAGGATGATTTACTTAATGAATATTTTATTGCATAAATTGGCGAGCTTAGGTATTTATCAACAGGTACTTGAAGATAGGGTCATTAGTAATGTTGTTTCATTATTAAAACAATTACATGAAAAGACATCGGGTGTAGAGACGAAAATTAAGACTTACAGCAAGATATATGCTTTTCTTCTACAAAATCATTGTACAAGTCTTTACGAACATGTCGAAAACCTTACGTTTTTAGATGAAAATACATTTACTGTTTTATGTGAAAAGCAAGAATTGCATACTGACAATTTTTTGGTAAAACAAGCAGCAGTAGAGCTGGAGATATTACATAACCTTGCAACAATAAATTGCGTGGATATGAAAAATAAAATTAGCCAAGGACAAAGCAAGGCTATAAGCAATATTATCGGCAACCTTCCGGACTGGAATGCTTGTGAAAATGATGCGTCTTTACAGTGGGGAGCGAAAATAGAAGAAAGAATTAAATGGCATGGGAAAAACGGCGCAGGACTTTTTGCCAAACATGCTTTCTTTTCATACGATGGCGAATGTAAAACATTGGTGCCCGTTAAAAACCCTGATCCTATAACGCTGGATAAGCTTTATCTTGTGGACAGCCAAAAGGATGTGGCCATCAAGAATACAAAGATTTTTTTATCTGGAAGAAATGCAAACAATATTTTGTTTTATGGTGATCGTGGAACGGGCAAGTCTTCGATGGTTAAAGCATTAGCAAATGAATTTTCTCAACAAGGATTGCGCCTTGTGGAAATTCCGAAAAGATACCTGAGCCAGATGCCTATAATTACTTCATTACTTTCAGATAGGGGTTTAAAATTTATTTTGTTTATAGATGATTTGGCGTTTGAGAATAATGAAGAAGAATATACAGCTCTAAAAGCAGTGCTAGAAGGCGGTATTGAATACAGACCACAAAATATACTCCTATATGCAACATCTAATAGACGTCATATTATAAAGGAGACTTTTTCTGATAGGAAGGGCTTTAGTTCAGATAACCCTGATGATGAAGTTAGGGCAAGGGACGCCATGCAGGAAAAGTTGTCATTGTCAGATAGGTTTGGAATTACGATTGTATTTTCGTCTCCATTGAAAAAAGAGTATCTTCAAATAGTCCATAAAATGGCGCAAGAAGAGAACCTAAAAATCGATCCTGAATTGCTAGAGCTAAAGGCAATGCAATGGGAGATGTCATATAATGGGATGTCACCGAGGACGGCAAGGCAATTTATACATTGGCTAAAAGCAGACAACCTATTAGCTTAAAAACTAAAACATTTTTTTGGCATTTGTTTTCGAAAAATATACTTGAGAACGCTTATTGTTTGTGTATGCATTTGTTAATGAATTATGCAATTGTCGCAGTAGCAATATTGTGGTAAAATGCACCTAAAAGATGGCTTTAGAAAACAACTGCAGGCCAGCTTTGTAAAGAAACCTTCTGGAAGATATTGTTGCACATCATTATCGAGGTCAATTTTACCCTGCTCCCAAAGCTGCATAGCACTTACCCATACAAGTAACTTTGATACAGAACCCCACTCATAGACAGTATCATCATTGACTGACAATTGCTTTTTGATATTTGCAAGGCCGTATCCTGTTTTATATAATGTTTCTTCTCCTCTAAAAACAGCTATTGACACCCCAGCGGTAGTATCCTTATGCTCTTCTATGTAGTTGTCGATTATATTGCCAATTTCAGAATCTGCAACTCCTGATGGCAGAGTCTGCTCCATGGCAAAGGCTCCGGTAGTAACAATGGAAAAACAGATTGTTAGAATAATAAAAAAAGATATTCGCCGAGATTTCATAGATTTCATAATGTGGTCTACCTCCATATATTAATTAAGATGATTGGATATAATGTATCAGTTTTTTCTTGTACATTATAATCTGCACCAATGATATACTAACTTTCTTAAAAAATTGAGGGGGGGACATTAGAGTTGCATTAATAAAGCATTAAAAAAACAGAAATAACACAGGGGATGGTTATTTTATGTAATTTTCCCCAGATAAAAAGTAGGCATAAAATATCCTTCACATATTTTTTTCAGTACATATATTATATTAAACATTTTTGATGTTACCAACGATTGATTTGGTGGTAATAATAATATTAGAATATTTTAGGGAGGATTGGATAATGGAAATAACCGAAAAAATTATAAGTAATATTTCTGTTTATTCAATTGTTGGACAAATAAAAATTTCCACGCAGGAGGAATGCAAGAAATATTTTCATACCGTTGTATATAGGAAAAGCAATTCTACTGTTATTCTTAATATGTCTAAACTAGAGTATATTAAT
>DASRMZ010000327.1:0-4351 GCA_035647675.1 Thermoclostridium sp.
ATTTAGTATATTTATTATGAGGAAATGTAACCTTTAATCATAACTAGTATTACTTGTGCCAATAAACACCACTGGATCTATGGGCACTTCATTTAGCAATATTTCAAAGTGCAAATGTGGTCCAGTTGCAACCCCTGTTTCTCCTACCTCAGCAATTTTTTCTCCAATGTCAACCTTTTGCCACTTCCTTACAATCACTTTAGAACAATGAGCATACCTAGTTACTAAACCATTACCATGATCAACATCAATACAATAGCCATAGCCGCCATTTTTGCCAACTGCAGTGATGGTGCCGGATGCGGATGCATATATTGGGGCTCCAGATTTACCACCAATATCTACTCCAGTATGATTTCTATACCTTTTATATATGGGATGTAGACGGTTTCCAAAACTAGATCCTATAACCCCCGAAGTAGGCCAATAGTGCGGCAGATGATTAATATATTTTTCCAGCTCACTTTTTTTATCAGATAATTCAGTAAAAAGTTCATCCTCTTGTTTATCAGCATCTTCAAGAAAGGCTAACAATGCTTTTAATTCTGCTATTTCGCCCACGAAGGAACTTGCGGGATTATTCGAAATGGATGAGCGGCTTACTGAAAGTTTTTTCATTTCTTTATCTATATAGTTTTCAGTTAAGTTTTGGACCTGGTAGCTAAATTCTTCTAACTTGTCCCTGGATACATTATCTAAGCGCTTTACATTTGATATTGCAGTTATATTTTCCTTAACAACGTCTTGCTGTTCTATGAAAAATGAGTTTAATGAATTATACTGGTTACGAAGATTTTGATTCTCTCGCGTAACGATCGCAAGATAACCTGAGAGCGTAAGTATTATAAGCAAAAAAAATGCTAATAAAGAAAAGATCTTAGTGAAAGGGCGAGTAGTTTTCCAAGTTAAAACTTTGTTTGAATTGTGGGGTACTACCATTAAAGATACGTACTTTCTAGTTCTTGGCACCTTACCTCTTCTTTTTTTCATGACTTCACCTTTGTTCCTTTTGTTTATATTCTTTCTCGTTCTTTCCTTGATAAAAGTTTTTCCAATGTTTTTATTTATGCTTCTGTTAGCAATAAGATGGACCTTTGACAATACTTGTTGTTCTATATAGTATAATACAATCAGCTTATATTATTATAAGAATGATTACAAGTTAATTTCTATTATAATACAGATTAATTACAATTTGAAGGATAAAATAAATTTAATATAAGGCTTTTGTGATGTAATCGTTACTGTTTACTACATTAATATTTTGAGATATGGTGATGCACTAACGGCTAGATTGCAAAAGGCTCTGTATGGTCAAACTTTTAGGGCTTTACTTTTATCGCTACTTCTATTAGAATTAACTTACTTACATTGTTAAAGGCTATGAAGGGAAGAAGTAGAGTGAGTAAATGTCATTTAGAGAGCATTCGGTTGGTGAAAGGGTGCTGATATACTGATTCGAATACATCCCAGAGCTGCTACCTGAACTTATAGTAGGGTATGATGGGTTCGCCCAATACAGCGAAAGAGTGTGTTTGCACTTATTGAGGGAGGTTCCGTGAGGAATTTCTAAGCCAGAGGTGGTACCGCAATATTGCCCTCTGTTCCTAATTGGAGCAGTGGGTTTTTTATTATTTAATATTATGAAAAGGAGAGATAATGAAAATGAAGATTTATGAGGAACTGGTTGCTCGTGGTTTAATAGCTCAAGTTACAGATGAAGAAAAAATCAGGAAACTTATTAATGAAGGTAAAGCAACATTTTATATTGGTTTTGATCCTACTGCAGATTCCTTGCATGTTGGTCATTTCATGGCATTATGCCTCATGAAGCGCTTACAGATGGCAGGAAATAAACCCGTAGTCCTTATAGGTGGTGGGACGGGTTATATTGGTGATCCATCAGGAAGGACAGACTTACGCTCTATGATGACACCTGAGATAATTCAATATAATTGTGATCGTTTCAAGGAACAGATGGAAAAATTCATAGAATTTGGTGATGGCAAAGCCATTATGGTCAATAATGCGGATTGGCTTTTAGACTTGAACTATATAGAATTTATTCGTGACATAGGATCGCATTTTTCTGTAAATAATATGCTGCGTGCTGATTGCTATAAACAAAGATTGGAAAAGGGATTGTCTTTTCTTGAATTAAACTACATGATTATGCAGTCATACGATTTTTATTACTTGTTTCAAAACCATGGCTGTAATATGCAATTTGGTGGAGATGACCAATGGTCGAATATGCTAGGTGGAAAAGAACTGATTCGACGTATATTGGGTGAAGAAGCTTATGCTATGACAATTACACTGCTGCTAAACTCAGAAGGCAATAAGATGGGGAAAACAGCAAGTGGTGCTGTTTGGCTTGATCCTAACAAAACATCTCCATTTGATTTCTACCAGTATTGGAGAAATGTTAGTGATGATGATGTTCTAAAATGCATCCGTATGCTTACTTTCTTACCTCTTGAAGAAATTAAAAAGATGGAAACATGGGAAGGTAGTCAGCTGAACGAAGCAAAAGAGATTTTAGCATATGAGTTGACCAACATGATTCATGGTGAAGAAGAAGCACTAAATGCACAAAAGGCTTCCCATGCTCTCTTTATATCAGGTATTGATGACGCTAATATGCCATCTACTGAAATTACAGAGGACCATTTAGCTGACGGGGTAATTAAGATTATGGATTTGATGGTTCAATGCGGCATAGTATCTTCAAAAAGTGAAGCAAGGCGTTTGATTATGCAAGGTGGATTGCAGATTAATGATGAAAAGGTTACAGACCTTGATTACAGCATTACTAAAGAACAATTAAAAGAGGGCATTAAGCTCCGTAAAGGGAAGAAAACCTACCATAAAGCTTTTATGGAGTAGAGGAAAAAATCTGTCATAGAGCTTTTATGCAAATAGATGTAGAATCAGAAGTTGATTTGTTTGGTAGCAAACAGTCATAGCACCAAATTACATCTTATAAAGTGTAGAAGTAGATTTGTTTGATGGGTGTTGAAATTGAGTAAAAATTGGGTAAAAATGATCATCTGAGTTTTTATCTGTATTGGGCATTTTGCGATGTCGCATATATTGTATACCATTTTACAATAACTGAGGTTAAGTGAAAAAACTTGCCACCACATATTGTACAGCTCACAATATACAGTGTTACATCGCAAAAGCCTGAATATAAATATCCCTAAGGATACATTTATATGTTATTTAATAGAATAATGTGGTATTATAGATAAAATTGACAAGGTTATATTTATAGAGCATGATAAATAACAGGGGGTTATAATGTCATACTCAATATTTTTAGGGATAATTATATTAGCGAGTGCTGGAATATCATTAACTTGTGGTTTATACGCCTCTTATGGCGCTAATAAAAGCATAACTAAAAAATTGGTATTTGTTATTTGTGGTGCTCTCTCGGTATGGTCTTTAGGTCTTGCCATTACTGTAGCAGCCGCTAATGAAAGAATTGCTCTGATAGGACATTTATTAGCTCCGATTGGGTGGGGGCCGATGCCCGGATTGTTGTTACACTTAACACTACTTCTTACTGAAACAGAAACAAAATTGAAAAAGCGGTGGCTCCATCTGATATTATATTTACCTAGCTTAGTTATGATCTTTGCCTTTACCTTTCTTCCACTCATTGGCCAATTTACAGATACTTTTATATCTACAAATTATGGATGGGTTCCGATTGATAATTATAACATATGGGATTATCTATACTACCTATATTATGTTGGCTTTACTGTTGTAAACTTGATGATATTAATAACAACGAGAAGAAAATCACAGGATGACCATAAACGCTATTTACTTAAGGTTTTGGCAATCGCTTATATCATATTCCATTTACTTGGAACCCTATCAGATATTATGTCTGCCTTCTTGAACATTGATTTCCCCAGGCATTCAGTCATTTTCGCTATGATACCTTTTGGAGCAATGGGGTATGCTGTAAATCGTAACAGGATAATTGATTCAGATATTTATAACAGACTATATGCTAATAAAGGCGAACATCAATACCTGTACGAGGTAATGGGCTATGGATATGCTATAGGAAGTATTCTTAACATTATTGGTCAAAAATCTATACTCCATGAAGGGGTACTTAGTAATTATGAATTTAGTTTATTCTTGCTTTTGTCAGGAGTGTTGATTTTTGTAGTTGGCAAATCCAAACTCAACATAATGCCCAAGGAGATGTTAGTTGCTACGGTTTGCTCCTTTAGTGTTCCGGCAATAACTTTACGATATGTAGAGTATGGAAGTCTTACTGTTTGGGCATTTGCTATTTTGCTACTATTTATTAGTATTATAT
>DASRMZ010000328.1:0-4248 GCA_035647675.1 Thermoclostridium sp.
CATAAAAACTGTTTTGTCTGCAACAATATTGAGTTTTGCAGGGAGAGAGAGTTTGACACGAATGTGAAGGGTGAATAGGGATGAATAATATAGATACTGCGATAGAATATCTAAAAAACAATAGCCACAAAATGATAGAAAAGGGAAATAATTATGCAGTGCAAAGCGTAAAAATGGCAATATATGCCCTAGAGTTGCAACTTAGTACGCAAGGTGATGAATTATCAGATAGAGGAGGTATTAGATGCAGAGAGAAATTAAATTCAGAGGACAAAGAATAGACAACAAAGAATGGGTATATGGATTATTGCTTACTAACCACCTTGGCTATTACATCATAACCGAAGAAAATGCTCATGAATGCCGCTTATACAGGTATATAGAAATTAATGAATATTATAGGGTTGTCCGCGAAACAATTGGACAATATACAGGATTAAAAGACAAGAATGGCAAAGAGATATATGAAGGAGACATTTTAAGAGATGGTCGGAAAAGAGAATTTGTAGTTACATGGAACAACGGCATCGGTAGTTGGGTTAACCGACCTCTCGACAATAGCAATTCTTATCCGTGTTTTAATGTCGGGACGGTTAAACATTTGGAGAAAATCGGTAACATCTATGAAAATCAAAAGTTATTAGAGTAATTAGTGCGCAAAATGTTTCTTTTGTGAAGTAAATAATTAAATTCAAATCGTCATAGGTAAGCTTTTAAATGGCGCCAGCCTTTCCGACGGGAAAGGACTATGAC
Source organism: Thermoclostridium sp. (assembly GCA_035647675.1). Lineage (GTDB taxonomy): Bacteria > Bacillota > Clostridia > DSM-8532 > DSM-8532 > Thermoclostridium. Next base: position 754 of record DASRMZ010000328.1, read on the forward strand.
ATGAAAATACTTGTAGCTTGTGAGTATAGCGGAACTGTTAGGGATGCATTCCGAAAACAAGGGCATGATGCCTGGAGTTGTGACCTGCTACCGACAGATGCAGATCCTACATATCATATTCAGGGAGACGTGTTTAAAGTATTAGACCAAGGATGGGATATGATGATAGCCCATCCACCATGCACCTATCTTTCAAACAGTGGAGTTTGCTGGTTACATAAGGATCCAAAACGTTGGGAGCTTATGAAAGAAGGTGCTGAATTCTTCAAACATTTACTGAATTCAAATATACCCAAAATAGCAGTAGAAAACCCTATACAACACAAATATGCCAGAGAAATCATAGGGAAAACATATACTCAAATTATACAACCATGGATGTTTGGACATACAGAGAGAAAAGCAACATGCCTATGGCTTAAGGGGTTAGAGCCTTTAAAACCTACAAACAATGTTTATGAAGAAATGTTGAAGTTACCAAAGAACCAACAGCAAAGGCTTCATTATCTACCACCATCAGAAGATAGATGGAAGTTAAGAAGTAAGACATTTCAAGGTATAGCTGAAGCAATGGCAGAGCAGTGGAGCAATTGAGTAATTCGCAAAATAAAACCTATGTGAAGGAGTGAATATGAAATGCAGCGTGTTTTAGATGCAACAGCAGGAAGTAAAATGATTTGGTTTGATAAGGAAAACCCAGATGCGTTATACATGGACAACAGACAGTTGACTACAACGTTATGTGATGGCCGAACATTAAACGTCCATCCTGATGTGATAGCAGACTTCCGAAATATGCCCTTTGATGATAATAGTTTTTACTTAGTAGTCTTTGACCCACCGCACTTAAAGAGTGTAGGTGAATCATCTTGGCTGGCCAAGAAATACGGAAAGCTAAACAAGGACACGTGGCAAGGGGATATAAGGCAAGGATTTAGGGAGTGTATGAGAGTGCTAAAACCAAATGGAACGCTTGTATTTAAGTGGAATGAGGAACAGGTAAAGCTAAAAGAAATACTTGAAGTAATAGAATATAAACCTTTGTTTGGAAACCGTAGAGCAAAAACACATTGGATTGTTTTTATTAAGGACGCAATTAAAACAAGTGTGGCACAGGGAGGTAAAAAAACAATTGAAAGACGTGCCTGAGTATGTTGAGACTTGTTGGGAATGGTGAGGGGATTAGAAAACCCCGGAAAATAAAGAACAGGGGTGAAATTAATGGTTAGTGTATGGTATGTACTATGGGTATTTTGTGCGGGTTGTTTAATTGGGTTTTTACTTCATGGTTGCATAGATTGGAAAAATGATAATTGGGGTAACGAATACCGTAAAAAGAAACAAGGGCGAGTAGAGGAGGGGAAGAGATGAAAACACAAGAATTATTTGAGAAAATCCAAGAAAACATTATTTTAGACTTAAAAAAAGACGAAATGCGTTGTCCTAAGTGTAAAGGCTTGCGCTTCTATTACGTGGAAGAGCATGGCAAGGCGCACATTGAAACGTGTCGAGAATGCCATACGGGAAAATTGTTTGTCTGCCCGCATTGCCAAAAGCCTAACAAAAGCGATTATTGCAATTGCAAAGAATCAAGGGACGCAAGGGATAAAAAGAGAGATGATGCACACTTCGAAAAAGCTGAAAAACTCACAACGGAGCAATATGACGGATCGATATATGCAGAGGGATACGGATGCCAAGAGGGGTATTTTGATAGTGTGGACGAGTTAATAGAATATTGTGAGTATGAAGAGATCCCTGTTCCTGACTGGGTATATTGCTGTAAACCTATTACACACACATTAGATATTGATTCGGCTATTGAAAGAATGTTAGAGGATGCGTTTGAGGACGCAGGGGATTGTTTAGTGGACGAAGATAAGCTTATTGACTTTGTGGATGAGTGGAACGCCAAGCAGACTGTTACAAGCTATTATCCTGATTACAAAAGGGTGGTTGTGCTGTCAAAAATGTGAGCAATGACAATGTATATTGATTTTGAGGGCTTTTAAATCAAAATATGTTCCGACAAGAGGGTTCTTGTGTGATATTAGAGTAAAAAATCCAACAATAAAGCTTGACAATGGACAGGTCGTATATGGATATGAATGTTGGTGGGCTAATGAGGATAAGGTTAAAGAAATGATTGGCAACAGAAATGTTAAAAGAGAGGAGATTTAAGATGCCAAACTTAGAAGGTATGAAAAACAAATTTTTAGTTATTAAAAGGGATTATATAAAAAGTGAACAAGCTAAAAAACAAGCTGAACTGCTCTGCGAATATGCGGATGCACAAAGAGTTATACAAACAGGGAAAGTAAATCCTGCAACATATTTAGTAATAAATACGGATGAACCTTATACAAACGAAGTAATAGATATTTTAAAGCGATACGGGCACTGGGGGTGATAAAAATGCTTCGGGAATATAAAGCCGGATGATGTTATTACAGTAATACATACAACACACACAACACAGAAAGAGAGGTAATAGGCTGCCTCTCTTTCTATTTTAAAATATTATTGTAATATAACTTGACTAAAACTTGACCTTTTTTTGACTAAAATTTGACTCTTTTTTGACCTAAATTTGGTTGTATTTTGGTTTTACTTTATGCTACCATTAAGATGTCAAAAAAATATAGTTTTGCGAACCGTCTGAGGGGATTCCCAAAGGCGGTTTTTTGATCTGATTTTTAGGTGGTGGTGAGGTGATTGAATGAATTATGTAGAACCAATAAGAGATCCAGATGTAGTTAAGAACATTTGCATGTACTTAAAAGAAACGAATTCAAGGAACTTCATAATGTTCTATATCGGAATATACTCTGGTCTACGTATATCAGATATCCTAAAGCTTAAAGTAGCTGATGTTAAAAATAAGAACAGTATAAACATTAGAGAAAAGAAAACACGAAAGCAAAAAATCTATACTATTAATCCATCTCTAAAGAAGGAAATTAAAATATATTGTGAGGGAAAACCTTTAAGCGAATACTTAATCAAAAGTAGAGAGAGTGAAAATAAACCAATCACACGAGAACGAGCATATCAGATCATGAAAGAGCTGGGAGATATTTTTGGGATACCTGATGTTGGAACTCATACTTTACGAAAAACTTTTGGTTACCATCACTATATGCAATATAAAGATGTAGTCATGCTGCAGAAAATATTCAATCATGCAAGCCCAGCGATAACACTAAAATACATTGGATATGAACAGGAAAACATTAACAAAAGCATTAAGAATTTTAAGATTTTTTGATTTTACTTTCTCATAACGTGAAGGTGTTAAACTGAATTTTGGTAAACATCTAAAGGCTCTACAACTGCACGTTTTAAGCGTGGTTCGTGAGTTTAACAGAATATAAGATATGAGTAACTCAATATTTATACATTTATAGCTGATAAAATGTTAAAAAGCGTCTTAATCATACAAATATAAGTAGCCATATAAAAGGGTTAACACAGATTTTTATAAATGAATATTTA
>DASRMZ010000329.1:0-2874 GCA_035647675.1 Thermoclostridium sp.
ATCAGCAAAGACAAAGAAAGTAGCACCGAATGCTTGTAGACCACCATGCAAACTCATACCATTCACAATACAAGCCATGGCAAATTCTCTAATACCATAATGTATATTGCGTCCAGAATAATCCTTGGCTGTAAATGTTCCTAGGCCGTCCATATTTGTATTATTAGAAGGAGCTAAGTCAGCAGAACCACCGATTAAGCCAGGTACATATTTTGTTAGTTTATTGAGAACAGTACCACTTGCTTGTCTGGTAGCTTGACTACCTGAGAAAGTCCAGAGGTCTTCATCATTTTCAATGCCGGAAATATCTGGATTGAAACAAAGATCAAATTCTTTAGCTAATTCTGGATTAGCTGCTTGCCAAGCTGCAAAAAGCTTATTCCACTCGTCTTCATCTTTTGCTAAATCACTTTGGATATCCTCCATATAGTCATATAAGTTTTGAGGAACTTCAAAAGCATCTAGATCAGTATCCCAACCTAAAACCTCTTTTGTTTTCTTGATGTTTTCATCACCTAATGGAGCACCGTGAGTTTTTTCACTGCCTGCCAATGGTGAACCATAGCCAATATCAGACTGAACAATGATTAAGCTTGGTTTTTCTTTGTTAGCTTTGGCTTTTTCAATAGCCTTGCCGATAGCTTTTGTATCATTAGCATCGGATACATCGATAACTTGCCAGCCATAAGCTTTATAACGGGCAGTAACGTCTTCTGTAAAAGCTAAATCGATTGAGCCTTCGATTGTAATTTCATTTCTGTCATAAAAAGCAATTAATTTATCTAATTGTAAATGACCAGCAAGAGAAGCAGCTTCTGAACTGACACCTTCCATCAAGCAACCATCACCATGCAAAACATAAGTATAATGATCGATGATTTTATGATCTTCAGTATTAAATCTAGAGGCCAAATGAGCTTCAGCCATTGCAAAACCAACAGCACTAGCAATACCTTGTCCCAAAGGACCACTTGTCATTTCAACACCATCAGTATCCAAATATTCAGGATGGCCAGGAGTCTTGCTTTGCCACTGTCTGAAAGCAGCTAGATCTTCTATAGTTAAACCATAACCAAAAAGATGTAATAAAGAATACATTAAGGCAGAAGCGTGTCCGGCACTTAAAATAAATCGATCTCTATCAAACCAGTCGGGATTTTTTGGATTATGTTTCATATGATTTGCCCATAATTCAAAGGACAGGGGAGCTGTTCCTAAAGGCATACCCGGATGCCCAGAATTAGCTTTTTGAACTGCTTCAATAGATAAAACGCGCAGGGCGTTAATAGCTAATTGGTCTAATTGCTTATCTTTTTTCATTTGTTCCTCCATACAATTTTTATAAAATTAAATATTATATACATACTAACATATGTTTACTTTAAGGCTGACATAAGTATTATATCATAATAAAACTGGATATTCCTATGCTGAGCTAGAGCTTAAATAAGTTAAAAAATAATGACCGTATATGTTAAAATATGAATATTATCAATAGATAGGCAGAGGACAATGAAGAATATAGGTATGAAAGCTGGGCTTAAAATATTACACACAGCGGATTTGCATTTAGGTAGCTCATATCGTTTTCTCAATATAGCTAAGCAAAAAGCTATACAAGCTGAACAGGAAAGATTGTTTTTCCAGATCATCAGAATAGCTGCTCAAGAAAAAGTTGATTTTTTTGTCATAGCCGGGGATTTATTTGATTCCATCAATCCGGATATATATTTGTTAGAAAAAGTAGAAGAAGGATTTGCTTCCATCCCTCAAATTGAAATTATTATCAATCCTGGCAATCATGATTATTGGTATCCTCATGGTTTATGGCAAAAATTCTCTTCCTTGGATCATGTCCATGTTTTTACGCCTGGCTCTTCTGAATTTAGATTTCCCAATCATGCTATTTCTTTTCATGGCAAACCATTTGTTAGTCAATCTTCTTCTAGATCCTTATGGCAAGCTGATTCCCCCAACTTAGATTTAAATCTAACTAATGTTTTAGTTCAGCATGGTGATTTACAGGTAAATTACTCTAATTACAATCCAATCCAAGCCTATTGGATTGATCAAGCTAAATTTGATTTCGCACTCTTAGGACATATTCATAATTCTGATAAAATCATTTATACCGATAAAAGAATCCCTTGCCTATATAGTGGTTGTCCACAAGCTAGAGGTTTTGATGAAGCTGGGCTAAAAGGAATATATTTACTTGACTTAACTGACTCTGAAAAATCTTTTAGTCAACAATTGCATTTTCTGCCCATGGATGGAGCAAGATTTTACAATGTCCCGATTTCTCTAACTAGCCCTCAATATCGTAATGTGGATAATCAATTTGATTTGCAGGATCAAATCATTCTTCAATTAAGTGCAATCCTGTCTTTGTTAGATGAAAACACTTCTTTAAAGCAGACAGAAGAAGCCGGATCCCTTGCTTTAATTTCCAATCAATCTAAGAAAGCTCAAGTAAGAGAAGCTATAGAATTGCTACTTTCGCGTCTAGGCAAATATGATTCTTGCAAACTTAAATTAGAAGGTTCCACACCTTATAAAATAAATTCAGAACTTTTGAGTCAAAGACTTAGTGAAATATTTTTTCACGTGGAGATTGAAGATAAGTCTACCATGCCAATTGATTTTGATATTTTGCTCAATGAACATTCCCTTCGAGGTGATGTTACTAGGTATGCCAAAAAACTAGCCAAGCAAGAGGATTTGTTAAAGCAAGCTTTAACAAGTATTGCTTTAGAAAATTTGAATATGCAAAAAGCGAAAAACATAATAGAACAAGCTTATTATTTCACAATGCAAGCAGCAGAGCAGGACTTAGATATTTATGAAGATTAATGAAATATATATCAGAGCCTT
>DASRMZ010000330.1:0-5204 GCA_035647675.1 Thermoclostridium sp.
CGGCTTATTGTACGTCGCGAAACATATGAGGATTTAATTCGAAATGACATGATCCCCGACGATCTGTAAGGAACAGATGGCTGCAGATAGCTGGAAATTCGACCTATGAACAGTGTATTGTCCAATATATTGCATAAAGGATCGCAAGATGTATATTGCTGATCACAGGTAACCCAAGAGGTATAGCTGTGTAACATAGGGAAAACATTAGCGGAAACTATACAGCTCTTGCAAATGAAGCGTCGTTTCCGTTGGTGCACAGCTATGCCTCAAGATACGAGGGTGCGAACTGTGCACACATATGTTACAGTTCACACTCGCACATAACTTAGCTGTCATCCAAGGGTATCCGAGCAATGATTGTCATTCCGAGCTTGTCGAGGAATCTTACGCTAAAACAAAGATCCCTCACTACGTTCGGAATGACAACGAGGTCTTGTGCGAACTGTAACAGATATATGACATCGCAAAATGCTTAAGCCGATAATCGTTGACATAGTTAATTATAATGACTATCATTATATGTGGAATTTTGTTTGGAGGTTATGAATTTGTCAAAGCCGATTGTAGCTATAGTGGGAAGACCTAATGTTGGAAAATCAACATTATTTAACTATATAGCAAAGAAAAGAATATCAATAATTGAAGATACCCCAGGGGTGACTAGGGATAGAATTTACGCTGAGGCAGATTGGCGTGGTAGGGATTTTACGCTAATTGATACCGGTGGAATTGAGCCATTTACTGGAGACTATATTAAACAAATGATGCTGCGTCAGGCAGAAGTGGCTGTGGAAACAGCCGACGTCATTATTTTCATAGTGGATATAAAAACAGGTTTAACTGCTGCGGATGACGATGTTGCTGTTATACTCAGGAAGTCCCTAAAACCAATTATTGTAGCTGTAAATAAATCTGATAATGTCGGTGACATTCCACCTGCTGCATATGAATTCTATAATTTAGGTATGGGCGAAATTTACCCAATTTCCTCAATCCATGGTCTCGGTATTGGAGATTTACTTGATGCAGTTTATGAGCATTTCCCAGAGGAGATGGACTATGAGCTGGATGAAGACATTATTAAGGTTGCAGTTATTGGGAAACCAAACGTTGGGAAGTCATCTCTTATAAACTCCATATTAGGCGAAAATAGAGTAATTGTAAGCGATATACCAGGGACAACAAGGGATGCTATTGATACTTATGTAGAACGTGGGGAGAACCGATATATCTTTATAGACACTGCAGGTATTAGAAGAAAGAGCAAGATAGACGAGAATATTGAAAGATATAGTGTAATTCGTTCTTGGACAGCGGTGGATAGAGCCGATGTCTGCATTGTTATGATAGATGCAAATGATTCTGTAACAGAACAAGATACCAAAATAGCAGGCTATGCTCATGAGCAAGGCAAAGCATGCATTGTAGTTGTAAATAAATGGGATGAAATTGAAAAAGAGACAGGAACTCTTGAGAAAATGCGAAAAGAAGTAATACAAAAGCTCGCATTTATGGATTACGCGCCCATTGTTTTTATTTCAGCCAAAACGGGTCAAAGGGTTGAACGGCTTTTTGAGCTTGTAGATTTTGTTTTTGATCAGGCATCGTTCCGTATACAAACTGGAATGCTTAATGACGTACTAAATGAAGCCATCGCAATGGTCCAACCACCTTCTGACAAAGGCAAAAGACTAAAGATATATTATATGGTTCAGGTAGGCATAAAACCGCCAAAATTTGTTTTGTTCGTAAATGATAAACAATTAATGCATTTTTCGTATGAAAGATATATAATTAATACATTAAGAAATAATTTTGGCTTTGAAGGAACACCAATTCAGCTTATAATTAGAGAAAAAGGACAAAGACAACTTTAAGAAAGCAGGTACACTTTCTAATGTATTTAAAAATCGCTTTATCCATAATTATAGGGTATTTATTTGGAAGCTTGAATGGCTCTTTAATTATCGGTAAATTTTTTTATAAAAAAGATGTTAGGAAGCATGGAAGCGGAAATGCTGGAACTACAAATACACTGCGAACCCTAGGTAAGGGTGCAGCAATTGCGGTTATTGTAATTGATATTATTAAAGGTATCTTTGCATGTGTTATAGGTAAGCTTTTAGTTGGAAATGTTGATAATTTCGGATATTTAGGTATGTACGTTGCTGGTCTATCAGCAATTTTGGGTCATAATTGGCCAATATTTTTCAGATTTAAAGGCGGCAAGGGTGTGCTAACAACCTTTACAGTTATGCTATATATCAGCCCTGTGCCTGCACTAATCTGCCTTTTAATCTTTATCATTGTAGTCACATTAACAAGATATGTCTCGCTCGGTTCGATTATTGCAGCTGCTTTTTGGCCTGTAATATCATTTGTCTTTAATTTACCATTAACATTAATAATATTAGGTGCTTTTATGGTTGTGCTTATTATTATTCGCCATAAAGAGAATATTGTGAGATTAATAAATCGGACTGAAAAAAAACTAAACTTCAAAAAGACAGGGTAAGATGATATCTCAAACAAACTTACTAAAGATAAGTGGAGGTAGAAATGAACGTCAATTACATAAATCCCGTGTTAATTGCATCAAGTAAAATAATTAATGTCCTTATACGTGAAGATATAACATTAGGAAAGCTATCTTTATTAGATAGGCATAGTTATGATGATAGCATAGCAATTATTATGTGGATGGATGGTGATTTCGAAGGGCGTTTCATTTTCACATTTAAACGTGATGTAGCTTTATATATTGCCAGCACGATGATGGGCGAGGAGATTACAGAGCTGGATGATATGGCAAAAAGTGCTGTTGCAGAGATGTCAACCATGATTCTTGGCCGTACAGGCATCATTTTTTCAGAAAGAGGGGTAGATGTGAGAATAAGCTACCCTACATTAATTGAAGGGGATAGTGTATTCATATCAAAGCTTAACCAGAAGAAAAAAAATATAATTAATATTCCTTTAGTTATGAGTAAAGGCAATGTTATTGAAATAAAAATTGAAAGTGGCGACTTTATCACTAATTAATGATAGGAGAATAGTTATGGGAAACGGATGGTATATTGCACTTTATTTTTCTGGGATAGCGGCATGTTTAGCAATAGCAACTGTGTTAAAACTCAAGGTAAAGGTTTTTCAAAGGCATCTGATGCCCACATCAATGCTTGCTGGTGCTATAGGTTTTATTGGCCTTCAACTTGCAAGATACGTTTTTGGATGGATCAGTGAGGGGCAATTACAGCAGGTTCAACATGAGTTGGGCTTTTTAGTAGCTCATCTTATGGCAGTTGGTTTTATTGCTTTGGCCTTGAAGGATAGAAATAAGAAAAAGAATAAGGATATAGTCAATACCGGCTATGCTATAGTTAAAACATATATGTCCCAGGGGATAGTGGGGTTAGCGATATCATTGTTTTTAGCAGCATTTGTTTTTCCTGATATATTTCCTCCATTGGGGATCTTGTTGCCATTAGGTTTTGCTCAGGGACCTGGACAAGCTGTAAATATAGGGATTAAGTGGGAGCAAGCAGGCTTTACCAATGGTGCAAATATTGGTCTTGCAATTGCCAATTTCGGATTCCTATGGGCTTTAGTTGGCGGTGTGCCATTTGTTAACTTTCTACTAAAAAGAGTATATAAGAATCAGAAAAAATATGCTATTCAAGAAGTTAACGATATGGAGATTGAAAAATCTTCAACAAAACGTACTGTTTCCGTTCCAAAAAGCATTCATATTGATGATTTAACCATTCAGTTATTTTTGATAGGCACGGCATATCTGCTGACTTATTTATTGCTTTTATTGCTTCAAACGATTTTAGTTCCACTTGGTTCATTTGGAGAAACTGTTTCTGATATGCTATGGGGTTTTAACTTCCTAATTGGTACAGTTGTTGCCTTTGGCATGCGTATGTTCATGGATAAAATGAGAGTGAAACGTGTTATCCGTGTAAATTATGCAGATAATTACTTATTACAAAAGATATCAGCGGCATCATTTGATTTTATGATCACAGCATCATTAGCTGCAATATCAATAACTGTGTTGAAGGAGAATTTTGTCCCCATTCTTATTATAACCTCCATTGGCGGAATATTTACTATGTTCCATACTTACTTCATATGTAAGTTGATTTATTCCGAGGAGCGGCTTGAGCACAATGCAGCTCTTTACGGAATGTGGACAGGAACGATTACAACAGGAATGGCATTACTTAGAGAGGTAGATCCATATTCGAAATCTAAAGTGCCTGAGAATCTTGTGCTTGGTAGTGGATTTGCAGTTTTGCTTGGAGTTCCAATAATGCTTATCCTAGCTCTACCGCTACAAGGGTATAAACTAAATCAGCCTATATACTATTTTTGGACATTTGTTGCCTTGATAGCAATGGATGTTCTTATGACGGTTCTTATGTATTTGAATCGCCCAGGTAAAAAAGAAAAGGCTAAGCAGTAATTATTAAACCTTTACAAAGCAGTGATATTAAATGCATATAAACACAGAAGTAGAGTAAAAGATGAATATAAAAAAGAGGGCTTAGCCCTCTTTTTCTTCAATAACTGATTTTGTAGGATTGGTTTGCTTAAAATCCCATTTTTTTTTCTTGTTGTCAGGCTCAATTGTTGATACATCCATTTTGCAATTTCCTTCGAAAACAGCTCCCTCATCAGTTACTAGGCTATGTATATCAACATCACCTTTTAAGCGGCAAGTTGCTTCAAGATGAAGACTTCCCTTAGCATAAATGTTACCTGTAACCGTTCCAGATAGTGTCATGTTATTGCACGATACATTTCCTACGACGATAGCATTTGTAAGGATGTTGATATCTCCTCCTGCTTTAATATCGCCATCAACACGACCTTCCACTTTTATAGAGCCGTCAGACTCAATATTCCCTGTAAACGTTGTGTGTTCCCCGATAACTGTATCCATAGCTGCTGCTACGTTACGTTTTCTCATTTTTACCAGCCTCCACAATAATATTTTGACGGTTTTGACCATAAAGGGCATTTTGCAATATCGCATATTTTACGCATCGCTGTACAAATATATTGTGGTATACATAAAAGTTTGGCACATATATTGTACAGCAATTATTTATTCAGTTATATCGCAAAAGCCTTATAAAGTAGCTACTTGTTAGGTTTGCACTTTATTCAAAGACTTTCTCAAATAAATATAT
>DASRMZ010000331.1:0-6570 GCA_035647675.1 Thermoclostridium sp.
ATACTTTGTGGAATGTTTTCAAAAAACTTGTCTTCTCTAGAAGTGTATGAAAGATTTTCTTCAAAAGCTGTTGATAAAATTATATGGTGGAAGCCAACATTATAACAAAGGATGAATATGACAAATTTGTGTGTAATATTGAAACTGTATCAAGGAACGGGGAGTATCTCTATGTACGACCAATCTATATTTATTCGGGAGTCAAGATTTGAATATCGGCGGGGTTTAAATGAACAATGTGGAAGAGTATTACAACTGAAAATGATTTCGATGAAAACCTTAAGAAAATCAGATAGATCGCAATTGTTCAAAAAGTGACTTATAGATTATTTTAATAATCAACCGTTGGTTGATTCATTGGATTCGACTGTTAGTTTATTGCTATATTGTATACTGCTTGATAATATAGATCAAGGAGGTGCTGTTTGATGAATAGTGAAAAAATGGGACAATTTATTGCGGAATCGAGAAAACTCAATCATATGACACAAAAGGATTTGGCGGAAAAGTTGAATATTACAGATAAGGAAGTTTCAAAATGGGAGAGAGGATTAAGCTGCCCTGATATATCTCTTCTATCTTCTATTGCAGATATACTTGGCGTATCAACAAGTGAACTATTAAATGGTGAAAAAAACAATTCGTATTCTGGGGATTCCCAAGTAAGTATTTATAACGCTTTGCAATATACAGATAAAACAGTAGAAGGCAAAGCTAAGTCCATACATAATATATTTGCCATGGCATTCTCTTTGCTACTGCTGCTTGGGATGATAGTATGCACTATCTGTGACTTGACTATTTCAGGAAATTTAACATGGTCACTCTTCCCGATTAGTTCGGCTATTTTTACTTGGATAGTATTTTTCCCCGTGATAAAGTTCGGCAAAAAAGGGATTTTGAGCACAGTGATTGCACTTAGCGTTCTTATTGTTCCTTTTTTGTACGTGATGAATCATTTGATTAAATCTAACGATTTGATTATGCCTGTTGGTATTAGAATGTCGATCATTTCTATAGTGTTTCTTTGGCTCGTTTTTGTATTATTTAATAAACTGAAGGCACAAAAGTTAATTGCAACAGCAATATCCTTGTTACTGGCAATTCCTGTGTGCATTGTGATCAATATTACGCTATCAGGCATAATTGGTGGACCAATTTTTGATGTATGGGATGTGTTGGTTTTTTCCATCATAATATTCACTGTAATTTCCCTTTTTGCCATAGATTTTAACGTACGAAAAAAGAAATCAGTGTCAAACAATAGCTGAAGGGAATTAAGGAGGTTGAGTAATTGAATAAAGAATGGTCAGAGAAGAATAAACAGATTCAGATTCTTCTTGGAAAAGAAACTACATATAAGGATGGAATAGAACTGCTCATTGAATTTCGGAAGGAGATGTTTGAGCAGATTTCACAGATCGTGCATGGATATCCTGCTGAGGCGTTTTATCAAATGCCTTTTTTAAATGTGAAGGTTTGATTTTTCCAAGACTCAGGAAATCCTAGGCCAAGATATGTACGAGGGATTGAAGATACTGGAGTATGAGTATAATAATTGAATAGGTGAAAGACAGTACAGGTGAGAACGAACGGACGGTTCAAAAGACATCAATCCTTTCATTAAAGTGAAGGAAAGTTTTATATCAATAAACAGAAGTTAATTAAGTAGCTCTAAATGCTTATGAGGCTTCTTTTTTTTATTTAGATATAAATCGAAATAATTTACATAAATTTTACGCTTAGCAAACAGAAAATATACTTATTATATATAATATGAATTCCAAGATTACATAATTTCGTATGTTGTGAAGTCAAAAGATAATTAAGACATTGTAGATAAGTCTTAACATGGTGATTCAATGGAGATTATTTTAAAAAATATAACAAAGCGTTTTGGAAAATCCTTTAGTATTGATGATTTTAATCTTGTTATTCCTAGTGGACAGTTCACTACATTTCTCGGACCTTCAGGTTGTGGTAAAACAACAGTACTACGCATGATTGCAGGTTTAGAAACACCTGATAGTGGAGAGATCTTTTTTGGAGAGAAATGCGTTTTTTCATCGGAGACGAAAATAAACATACCTACTGAAAAAAGAAATTTAGGTTTTGTATTTCAAGACTTTGCACTTTGGCCTCATCTTAATGTTTTTGAAAATGTGGCATTTGGACTGAGAGCTAAAAAGCAAAAAGAAAATCTAAAGGTACAAGTAGAGGAAGCCCTCTCAATTGTTCAGCTTGAAGACTACAGTAAGCGATACCCGTCACAGTTATCAGGTGGACAGCAACAAAGGGTTGCTTTTACAAGGGCAATCGTAGGCAATCCATGTAGCATTTTATTTGATGAGCCTCTATCTGCATTAGATGCAGTTTTGAGAGAGGAAATGCGTACTGAAATCAAGCGCATTACAAGTTCACTTGGCATTACAGCAGTATTTGTTACTCATGATCAGCTTGAAGCAATGAGTATAAGCGATATTATAGTTGTTATGAACAAAGGTAAAATTGAACAAATTGGTACTCCCGAAGAAATTTATAAAACACCTGCTACAAAGTTTACTGCAGGATTTATTGGAAAATTTAATCACATAAGTGATAATGAACTGATTCGTCCAGAGTTCTTAAGTTTTGAACCAATCAATGGAAGTGTTTCATATGATGCGAAGGTAGTGTCAGTCCAATTTTTAGGGAATACATACGAGCTAACTCTAGATGTGGAAGGTAGAAAATGGACAGCACTATCACAAGATAAAAGATATACGGCAGGGGACAAAACACCTGTTTATATAAATAAAGATAAAATTTTAATTTATGAATAAGGAGAATACTTAAAATGAAAAAAGTGATTACCGTAGCTCTAGCAGTATTGATGTTATGTTTAATCTTAGCAGGATGTTCTCAAGAAATTAGTGGTGATAAGCTTGATAATTCGACAAAAGCTACACAGCAAAACGTAACTGAAAAAACGGAAACTTCAACTGAAGCAGTAACTTCAACTGAGAAAACCGAAGCTCCTAATGAAGTTAGTAAGCTTAGCGGGAAAGTTGTAGTTTACATGCCAAGCCCTGCTTCACTGAATGCAAAGTATGTCGCAGATTTTGAAGAAAAAACAGGTATTAAAGTTGAATTGTTTGAAGGAACAACTGGGGAAATTCTTGCACGACTTGAAACTGAAAAAGAAAATCCTATTGCCGATGTTGTAGTGCTTGCATCATGGTCAGATGGTCTTGCAATGAAAAAAAGTGGTCAGCTTATGAGCTATACTGCTGCCAATGCAGACAAGCTTTATGATGGCTGGATCGACGAAGATAGCACACTTTTTGGTTCAAGTGCTTCGGCTCTTGGAGTTATCTACAATACAACACTCGTTTCTGAATTATCAGCTGACTGGAATGAACTTGCAGATGAAAAATACAGAGACTTACTAGCTATTCCTGATCCTGAAAAATCTGGTTCTTGTAAAGATTTTCTAGCAGGTTACATGTACGCTAATGGCGAAGAAGGATGGAAAACATGGGAGAACTTAGCTGATTTAGGTATGACTGTTCCTGGTGCAAACAAGGCAGCTCTTGAATCGGTAACAACAGGAGAAAAAGGAATTCTTATTGCAGGGGTTGACTATAACGCTTATTCTTCTATTAGTAAGGGTGAACCTCTTGGAATTTATTATCCTAAAAGTGGAACTGTAATTAACCCTCGTCCTGCAATGATATTGGAAACTAGCAAAAATGTGGACAATGCAAAGGCATTTGTTGACTACCTCTTAAGTGATAGTGCGCAGCAGCTAGTTGCAAATGCTTATTTACTACCTGGTAGAAGTGATATTTTATGTGATAATAGAACAAATGTTAGTGAAATTTATACATTAGAAATCGACTGGGAAGAAATGAGCAAGACATCTTCGGAAGTTGCTTCTAAACTAAATGAACTTACTAAATAATAGAAGGAAAAAACAATGGGTGAAAATACAAACAAGAAAAAAAACATAGCTTGTGCGCTTTTAGCAGCTATCATGTTTGTTTTTATTGTCATGCCTGTACTTTCAGTATTTATTAGGGCGGTTGTCAGTGATGACGGTCGCCTTAATTTTATGGGTTTAATAAATACAATTTGGGACAGTGAAAACATCAAAACTATTTTAAATTCTTTAATACTTGGAATTTCAGTAGTAATACTTTCAAGTATCATAGCTTTTCCTCTTGCATTTTTATTATCAAAGACTCGTTATTCACGTTTGAAATGGCTAGATATTGTGCTAATGGTTCCTTTTATGACTCCTCCGTACATCTCTTCTATGGGATGGATATTGTTTATGCAAAAAAGAGGCTTGTTTCAACAAATGTTTCCTGGTACTGGAGATTTATCTCTTAGATTTTTTTCTTTCTTTGGGATTGTACTTGTAATGAGCTTGCACATTTTCCCTTTTTTAACTACAATACTTAAAAATGCTCTTTCAAATATCGATGACAGCTTAGATGAAAGTGCATCAGTGTGTGGTGGAGGATTATTATATAGGCTACGACGAGTAACACTTCCGCTTTTGAAAGGGAATTACGCAATAGGAGCTCTCCTTGTGTTTGTTAAAACACTTTCTGAGTATGGTACTCCCGCTACTCTTGGTAGGAGAATAGGCTTTTATGTTTTTACAACAGACATTCATCGCTATGCGACAGTATCTCCAATAGATTTTGGAAAAGCAGCCTCTCTTTCAAGTATACTAGTAACAATTTGCATGATAATGTGGATAATACAAAGCTACATAACTAACAATAATACCTATAATCTTGTTGGAGGCAAGGGCAGAAAAAATTCATTAAATAAAAGAAACACTAAAATGGAAGTGCTAGGTGGAGTGTTTATTGTGCTAGTGATCTTAATGGCAATAGGAATTCCCCATTTTTCAGTAATTGTTACCTCACTTATTGATCGCAGGGGTTATGGAATGGTAGCTGGAAACTATACCTTCAAGCATTACATAGCTTTGTTTTTAGAAAATGAAAAGGCGATCAAAGCTATTAGAACTAGTGGCTTTTTAGCAACCACTGCAGCTACTTTGGCAACCATTCTCGGCACAACAACAGTTGTAGTAACCAACAATATGAAACGTTGGAAAAAGTTAATTGAAGCTAAGGCCATGCTTCCGGAAATGATACCAAATATTGTTCTCGTCATTGGCTTTATGCTGTTTTGGAATAAACTTTACAAGGTTATACCAATATACAATACCATCTGGTTTATGGTCATAGTATTTACCTTTATGTTTCTTCCTTTTTCAATTCAATATGTATCTTCATCAATAATGCAGATAGATTATAATCTCATTAATGCAGCGAAGGTATGTGGAGCAAATAGTTTATATATATTCAGAAGAATTACCTTTCCTCTTGTAATCAAGGGAATTATCAGCGGTTGGATGATGATATTTATTATTGTTTTCAGAGAATTAGTTGCATCTAGCTTAATTGCACCACCAAATACATTGACTGTTTCTACATTTATAATGAGAGAATTTGAACAAGGCAGTGTTTCTACAGGTATGGCAATGGCTGTAGTATGCGTAGCACTAACAACTATATCACTTATAATTTTTAATCAATTTACCTCAAAAAGAAGGAATACTTAAATTTTGGAGGGTATTAATGAAACTTACAATGTTAGGAACAGGTTATGCAAATGCAACGAATTGCTATAACACATGCTTTATTTTAAATGAAAAAGAAAAATATTTTTTAGTAGACGGGGGCGGTGGCAATGGCTTAATGCGTCAGCTAAAAGAAGTAAAAATTAACTGGAAAGACATAAGGGATATCTTCGTTACTCATAAGCACATGGATCATTTGTTAGGAGTAATTTGGATGGTTCGTATGATATGCCAAAGCATAAATAAAGGTGAATACGAAGGAAATGCTAGGATTTATGCACATGCTGAATTAATTGAAATAATTAAAAATATTGCAAATATGCTGCTTCAAAAAAAGGAAACAAAATTTCTTGACGACAGCCTGCAATTAGTTACAATAAAAGAGGAACAAGAGTATGAAATTATAGAACATAAAGTTAAGTTTTTTGATATTCATTCTACAAAAGCAAAACAGCTTGGTTTCACAATGAATATTGGAGGAAGCGAAAAACTTACTTGTTGCGGAGACGAACCATGCAATAAACACATAGAAAAGTTTGTTTTAAATAGCAATTGGTTGATACATGAAGCATTTTGTCTTCACTCAGAAGCTGAGGTATTTAAGCCATATGAAAAACATCATTCCACTGTAAAAGATGCTTGTCAATTGGCAGAAAAGTTAAATGTCAAAAACCTAATTATCTATCATACAGAAGATAAAAACCTTGAAGCAAGAAAAAAATTGTATGAAAAAGAAGGAAAAGCCCACTTTAAAGGGAATTTGTATATACCTGATGATTTAGAGACAATAGCCCTTTAAGCTAATTTAGAAAGGGGGCTGCAAGGTTTATGGATCAATCAAAAATAGGTGCTTTTATAAAAAAACTTCGAAATGAGAAAGACTTAAATCAAGAAAAGCTTGCAGAACAGTTTGGTGTATCACGAAG
>DASRMZ010000332.1:0-5953 GCA_035647675.1 Thermoclostridium sp.
ATATAACATGACAAAATACCACAGCTTTATGTTACATTTGATTAATTTGAGATAAATATTTCCCATTTATTTTATGGGTTTTATATTAGACCTTTGCGATATATTTTTAATAAATATTTACTACACAATATGTGGCGAGAAGCTCCCATGCATAAACACAACATATTGTGTAGCTGTACTTAAAGTAAGTAACATCGCAAGATGCCTATATGTGACTAAGGGGAATTTTCTAACAATACCTTTGGCACATCCCCTACAATAACAGTTTCAGATACGATAACATCCCTGCTTAGAACATCTTCCTTACGCAGCATAGGAAATAAAACCTCCACCTTTACAGTTACATTCATTTTTAATTGATGTAAAGTTTGGTTCATCCCCGCATCCAAAAAAACAGAGCTTGGTGTTACAGATACCTTTGAACCTGAAATAATACGGTATGGTACGGACAATCCCAGAGAAGACAATATCTTATTTCCCGTAACCGAGCCCAATGGTACCTTTATTTTTTCATGTTCTCTTTCAGTAATCTTTTCCTGTATACATTCAGATATCTTAGAAGCATACCGATTCACTTCAATTGCATTGGTTTCAACTGATGTGATGCTACCGTCATTGCGAAATCCAATATCAATAAATTTCTTGTCCTGAAACGACTTTGATGCAGACATAATTCCATTATCTATATACTCATTTACAAGCTGGGCTGCTTTGTATTCTACAATATTATCAACAGCAGTAAGAAAATTTTTACTCACACTATTCATTGTAGCAATAAAACAAAAAACACATAATATAAGGCGAATAAAAACTGCAATATTTCTTATATGTAAGTATCCATCTGCTCTGAATCTTGAACGGTTTATGTAACGTGTTCTTAAATAAGGAACATACCTGTTGTAAGAATACCTTTTCATATGCATACCCCCATACAATCAATATATTGGTATGGGGGTATTCTGGTGCTTGTAATATTTATTAATGTTACATCACATGAGCTTTTAATAATACCAAAACATTATAAGCCTTACAAAACGAACATTTCAAGTTGCTTAATAATTCTTAATCTTAATCAAGATAATCCTTAAGCTTTTTACTTCTACTTGGATGTCTAAGTTTTCTTAATGCCTTTGCCTCAATCTGACGTATTCTTTCACGAGTTACACTGAAAACCTTTCCAACCTCTTCAAGTGTTCTTGCTCTTCCGTCATCAAGTCCAAAACGCAGTCTTAAAACCTTCTCTTCCCTTGGTGTCAAAGTATCTAATACATCTATTAATTGTTCCTTTAATAAGGTAAATGCTGCATATTCAGCAGGTGCAGGCGCTTCATCATCTGGAATAAAATCTCCAAGATGGCTATCCTCCTCTTCACCTATTGGTGTTTCAAGGGAAACAGGCTCTTGGGAAATCTTCATAATTTCTCTTACTTTATCCTCAGTCATTCCCATCTCTTCCCCAATCTCTTCAGGGGTGGGCTCGCGTCCTATTTCTTGTAGTAGCTGCCTTGATACCCTTATAAGCTTATTTATCGTCTCTACCATGTGTACAGGAATACGTATTGTTCTAGCTTGATCAGCTATTGCACGAGTTATGGACTGCCTAATCCACCATGTAGCATATGTGCTAAATTTAAAGCCCTTTGTATAGTCGAACTTTTCAACAGCTTTAATTAAACCAAGATTTCCTTCCTGAATTAAATCAAGAAATAGCATACCTCTTCCCACATATCTTTTGGCTATACTTACTACAAGTCGTAGATTTGCTTCGGCAAGTAGTCTTTTAGCATCTTCATCGCCTGCTTCCATTCTCTTGGCAAGCACTACCTCTTCATTGGCCGTTAGTAAGGATACTTTACCTATTTCTTTTAAATACATTCTGACAGGATCGTCTACAGTGACCCCTTCAGGTATACTTAATTCTGGGCTTTTTTCTAATTCCTCTTCATCAATTTCTTCATCACTATCATCTTCAGGTAATATGTCAATCCCTAAATTTTCAAGGGCTGCATATATTTTTTCGATCTTTTCAGGGGCTAAGTCAACGTTTTCAAAAGCATCCATAATTTCTTTAAAGGTGAGCATACCCTTTGCTTTGCCCACTTCACTTAAATCGCGCATAATAGCGGCAGGATCTTTCTTTGTAGCCTTTGCCGCTACATCCTTTTTATCGGAAGCTTTACTTTTTCCTGCAGGTTTCTTTTTATTAGCTTTTGCAGTAGTGCTTTTTGATGTAGCCTCTTTTTCCTTTTTAGATGCTTTAGTTTCAGCAACAGGTTTATTTTTCCCTTTTTTCAAAGCTGTCTTTTCAGCAGTTTCTTCTTTGTCCTTTTTGCTTGTTGCTTTAGTTTCATCGACAGAACTGCCCTTTTCTTTCTCTAAAGCTTTATTTTCAATGGTTACATCGCTCTTTTCTTTGCTTGATGCTGCAATCCCGGCAGTGGGTTCATTTTTCTTAATTCCTTTACCTGCCATTTATCTATTCCACCTCTCGTTTTGTCAATCTATTTATCCTTGTTTAACTATATTTCTAATAACAATCTGTAATTGTTGTTGTAGTTGCTTTTTTCCCTCTACATTGGTAATATTCTTCAAACGCATTAAAATATCCTTTTTTTCTTCTTCTAATTTTAAAATTTCAAGTTTTAGGAGAATATCTTCAAGGGCTTTCTCTGGTGCATCAAAATTGCAAAATGCTTTGGACATATGAACAATGGATGATGCCCTTTCTGGTTCAAGCCTGGAAATATACTCCTCCAAAATAAAATCGCTACCTTCTTCTAGTTTTTGATACAATATGCTTGCCATTTCTTTAAGCGTATCGTCTGAAAACTCTATAGCAGGATACCTTTTTGCGACTTTTTGATATAATTGGTTTTCACGGCTTATCAAAGCTAATAACATCTTTTCGTAGCGGACTGTTTCGTTTTCTTGCTTGCGGGCTTTATACGTTTTTACAGCACCCGTTAAGTCCTTCTGTGCCGAATAAAACTCTGTGTTTTTTTGTTTGCGTTTTTTCTTCTTATGTCTTCTTTCAACTTCAGCGTGCAATGCATCTTCTGTAATATCGTAGTCTCGGGAAATTTTTTTTATAACCATTTCTCTTTCAAGGAAATTGTCTTGTTCTGTCAAAAGACCAGCAACTCCATTTAAAAAAGCAAGCTTTCCCTCGGAATTATCTTGAGGATGCATTTTTTCTAAAAGACTTATCTTATACTCTAAAAGTGATAATGCCCTATCTATTAAGTTTTTAAACTTTTCCACTCCATTTTTCCTGATATATTCGTCAGGATCTTTTCCATCGGGAGTTCGAAGTACCTTCACACGACAGCCTAGCTGTGTTAATAACTCAAGTCCTCTGTCGGTTGCCCTTTGTCCTGCTGTATCTGCATCATATGAAATAATTATCTCGTCTGCATATTTTCTTAATATTCTTCCTTGCATATTTGTCAATGCAGTACCAAGTGATGCAACTGCAAAATCAATGCCTGCCTGATGCAATGAAATAACATCCATATAGCCTTCCACAACAAGTAGCTTTTTTTCAGTACTCTTTTTAGCAATATTCATACCGAACAATTCTCTTCCCTTGATATAGCAAGGAGTTTCCGGAGAATTAATATATTTAGGTAAGGAGTCATCCATAACTCTTCCGCCAAATGCTACAACGTTTCCACGTATATCGAATATCGGAAACATAATTCTACCCCTAAACCTATCGTTCAGTTTACCATATTTGTTTTTTATACTGAGTCCTGCTTGAATCAATAATGATTCATCAAACCCTTTTCTAAGAAAATAGTCCGATAGTAAGGTCCAATCATTTGGTGAATATCCTAGTCCGAAGCGTTTTATTATGCTATTACTTAAGCCCCTATTTTGTAAATATTTTAGAGCCTCTCTTCCCTTTTCGCCTGCAAGGCATGAATAAAAAAATCGTGCCGCTTCTTTATTAATATTAAGAATGCTTTTCCGTGCTTCTGTTTTTAACTGCTCTTCTTTATTATTTGATTCAGGTAATATAATTCCTGCTCTATCTGCAAGTAACCTTAAAGCATCCGGAAAATCAAGATTTTCAATATTCATAATGAAATGAAATACATTTCCTCCATTACTGCAACCAAAACAATAATAGAATTGTTTTACAGGCTCAACGCTAAAGGATGGTGTCTTTTCATTATGAAAAGGGCATAATGCAAAATACCCCCCCCCTTTCTTTTCAAGACGGATGTACTCAGACACTACTTCAACCAAATCATTACTTAATCGTACTTCTTCAATTACATCTTCGGGATAAAAGTTCATAAGCCCCCCAACACTATATTAACATATTCGACAAGTTTTCCGAAAATCCTTCTTAAAGTGAGAAATATTTTAAATATTTTTATATCTTTTTAAAACAAACCCATTATCTCTTCATCCATCTAGCCGGTATGTAGATCAAGTTAAATACATTTACAGCATAGCGATCGCTCATTCCAGCGATATAATCACAAACTACTCGATCAATTCCTTCTTCTTCAATCATATTGTAGAATTCAAGTGGTAAGCGTTCTGGTTCTTGCACTAATTTTGTATATAGCATACTTATAAGGTTTTCTGCTTTATTTTCTTCTGATTTTGCATCCGAATCTACATATACGTTTTCGAACATAAAATCTCTTAGCTTATTAGTGGCTTCTTTATAATCGTCACTCATTATTATTTCATTTTTCCCTGTACTATTTTCAATAATATTTACAATCATATTATTTATTCGCTTACTAGATGTATTTCCAAGCACTTTTAAACATGATCTTGGAAGGTCCTCTCCTGAAATAATACCTCCCCGTATAGCATCTTCAATATCATGATTAATATAAGCAATACGATCTGCACTTCTTACTATGCAGCCTTCAAGAGTCTGTGCTACTTTGTTTCCCGTGTGACATAAAATACCATCATATACTTCATAAGTCAGGTTTAGCCCCTTGCGATTTTTTTCTAATCTTTCTACAACCCTAACACTTTGCTCATTATGCTTAAATCCCAATGGGCATACATCCTGAAGAATTCGTTCACCAGCATGTCCAAAGGGTGTATGACCTAAGTCATGCCCTAAGGCTATAGCTTCTGTTAAATCTTCATTTAGTCGTAAGCTTCGTGCAAGGGTTCTTGCAATTTGAGATACCTCTAAAGTATGTGTAAGCCTAGTTCTATAATGGTCTCCTTCTGGCGATATAAAAACTTGGGTTTTATGCTTCAAACGTCTGAAAGCCTTGGAATAAATAATTCTGTCCCTATCTCTTTGAAATTCTGTTCTAATATCACATTTTGCTTCCGGATTTTTTCTTCCTTTTGTTTTCGATGATAATGTAGCAAAAGGGGATAGCATTTCTTGCTCAATTCGTTCAGTTTCTTCACGAATCATCATAAAACCACCTCTATCAATATTATATATTCCCTAAAAATGCGTTTGTAAAAAAGTATTTTAGTCAGAATAAAAGTTAAAAATAAAAGTAGAGCTTTTAATACCCTTTGATAAACCATGATAAACTAAGTTATTTAAGGTGCAAACTAATGATAGGACATTCATAATATTGGAAAAGGACAGTTTCGTTAACTGTCCTTTGTAACTTGGTTTTCACATATTAGATGTTACTTAATTATTGTTAAGCAATCTCGACAAATGTGTTTTCTTTTATAAACTACCATATCTTCAGATGCTTTGTTACAAAACAAGCACCGGGAAACATATTTACTAAGAACAACATTCCTATCATCGTCAATAAACATCTCTATACTGTCGCCAACATTAATACTTAATTGTCTTCTTAAAGACTTTGGCAAAACAATACGACCAAGAGCATCTAATTTCCTCACATATCCAGTCGCTCTCACTACAAACCCCCCTAATAAAAATATTTACAACTATAAGACATAAACATATATTTAAAAAAATGTCTCATTTCTATAT
>DASRMZ010000333.1:0-4791 GCA_035647675.1 Thermoclostridium sp.
CCCCCGCCAACCGCGTTTGGCCTGAAACTTTCGTAACGGGCAGAAATGCCCCGGCCGACCGCATACAGCCGGGCGTTACCATGCATTATAAAAAACGACAAACAGACAATGAATAAGCAGACCATAAAAATATTTTTGATAGTCATAATATCTGGATTGGTCATTTATGGCGGATTTTGGATTTATGAAATGTTGCAATTTGCTGAAGGAGTAAAACAGGACACGCCCAGATTCGTTGAAAACCTGCTTAAAAACGAAATTCGAAATGGAGATATTATTTTCCAAACTTCAACGTCAGGACAAAGCAAAGCAATTCAGATTGCTACTGGTTCAAAATACAGTCACATGGGGATTATTTATAAGGAAGGAAATGAAATTTTTGTTTATGAAGCCGTTCAGCCTGTAAAACTGACACCATTAAAAGATTGGATTAGTAGAGGAGAAAATGGACATTATGTTGTTAAACGACTTAAAAATTATGAGAACTTATTGACTCCTGAAACTTTAACGAAAATGAAACAAGTTGGCGAAAAATTCTCAGGAAAAGATTATGATTTGTATTTCGAGTGGTCTGATTCAAGAATTTATTGTTCTGAATTGGTCTGGAAAATATACAAAGAGGCAGTTGGACTTGAAATTGGAGAACTTGAAAAATTAGGTGATTTCAACTTGAACAATAAAACAGTAAAACAAAGGCTTACTGAACGATACGGAGATAATATCCCGAAAGATGAATTAGTCATTTCTCCTGCATCAATGTTTAATTCAAACCAATTAATTACAGTTCTTAAAAACTGATTATGAAAAAATGGATTTTAATTATATCAATTGCGTTTAATATCATCTTCTTGATTGGTTGGGGATTGAATAGTCTAAACAAACCTTCTTACCGATTAGGTAGACTTGAGAAGGATATTACAATTGGACACTTTATGGGTGATTCATTAATATTCACTTTACCTAAAGGATTGACTGTAAGAAACGCATCTGAACGAGGATTAAGTGCTATTGGACAATTTGAAAATGAAAGATTTCAGATTGTAATCTCATCTGATGACCAACTTGTAAATTATGATTTACCGAATGATAGTTTAGCGCCGAATGGAAATTATTACTCGGCTGATTTTGATAAATTTAACAAAGAAAAAGAAGAATAACGCATGGTAACACGCGGTATAAAAAATTGCCGGTACAGTAGGTTATTCAAGGGTTGTAGCCCGCTTCAACTTTTGTGTATCTTGACAGGAAATCGCCCGCAATCGGCAACGTTTCATAGTGTGTCGAGAAGCAGAACATCGGCAAAATAAATAGTTCTGCATGCTGTATATAAGATGGTGGAAGCAATTGTAAGCAGAGCCACCGTACTCGCTGTTCAGGCAGAGGGAACAAACCGCCTAAAGGTGCTTTAGTAAAGAGCTATGGTGCTGAGCGTTTAGGAAACGATAGTCCAAGAGATTATCAGGTATGGATATAAGAGTTGAACGCAAGTGAACTGTCAATGAGGTGTCGAGAAGTGGGAACAACCTGTCAAAAGCTACGGAGTATGAAACGGAGTTAAAGAGTGTAGCGGCAACCTGATTATTGGCTACATGGCAGGCGTCATACAGGCAGCAAGACTTATATCCAGGCTTATATACGGAACTCGAGAGCCTGCATATTGATGCAAAGGAAAATACACAATGGGAACACCCCAGAGGTATAAGCCCGAAGCAATATGCAGAGTCGGACTGATTCATAGTAGTGACGAAGCAACCGTAATGGAAGCGGAGCGAAGGAATCAGGTTATACGGTTTTATAACACGAATCAACTTTACAAGAGGATGAATTTATGGAATGAAACAAAATCAGTACCTATAAGCAGAGAAATGATATGGTCTGCTTATAAGAAAGTGCGTTCGAATCAAGGTGGAGCAGGAATAGACCACATAAGCGTTGAAGAATACGATGCAAAACGGTCAAAACATCTGTACAAACTTTGGAATCGGATGTCCTCGGGGAGCTATTTTCCGCCTGCGGTCAAAGAAGTTGAAATCCCAAAGAAAGACGGTAAAACGAGAAACTTGGGAATCCCAACCATAAGTGACCGAGTAGCACAAATGGTAGTTAAAGATTATTTAGAGCCAAGATTTGAGAAAATCTTTAGTCCGAACTCATTTGGATACCGACCACAGAAGAACGCCCACCAAGCATTAAGTTTGGTGCGAGAAAACTGTAGGAAGACAGATTGGGTAATAGACTTGGATATAAAAGGATTCTTTGACAATATAGACCATGAGAAGCTATTAAAAGCAGTAGAGAAACATGTGAGCGAGAAATGGTGCATACTTTACATTACAAGGTGGTTGCAAACACCTGTCCAAACAAAGTCGGGCGACCTACTTTACAAACAAGGCAAAGGCACACCGCAAGGAGGAGTAATAAGCCCATTATTAGCAAACCTGTTTCTACACTATGCAATGGACAAATGGTTCGAGAGAACCCATCCTACAGTAAAATATGTGCGTTATGCCGATGATGCAATATTGCACTGTAAGAGTATATCGCAAGCAAAGTATGTAAAAGAAAATCTGCAAAAGCGGATGCAAGAATGTGGGCTGGAATTACACCCGGAAAAGACAAAGATTGTTTATTGTAAAGATTACAGACGACAGGAAAAATATCCTGTTGTAAAATTTGATTTTCTTGGGTACAGTTTCCAACCACGCAGTACAGCAAAAGGAGGAAAAGGAAATTTATTTTTAGGGTATGATTGTGCCATAAGCATAAGCTCAAAGAAACGAATAATCGAAAAGCTACGAGAAATGGATATTCCACATCTTACACACAATAGTGTAGTAGGAGTAGCACAGTATTTAGACCCGTATATACGAGGATGGATACAATACTTCGGGAAGTTCAGATTATCCAAAATGAATCCACTATTTCAACTCATACGACGAAGGCTTGTGCAATGGGCACGAATAAGGTACAAAAGATCACTACTGTCCACTTAAAACAAGTTGAGTGACAGCTGATTATCATTTCGCTCTTTGACATCGTTAATATCTATATTACTAAACAGCTCAATTACAGGAGTTTTATCCATAAGAGAGATTCCTAATATTTGCAAAATCTCGTAGGTTGAGCGGTCTATTTGTAAACTATGTCCCACAATTGCAACCATACAATATGCAATAATTGCACTATATATTTGGATTCTTACAGCATTCTCTGATGTTCCCCAAAAGGACTTGATTTTCAGATGTTGTTTGATCCATTTGAAGAACAGCTCTATTTGCCAACGGTTTTTGTAAAGCATTGCAATTTGCTCAGCTGTAAGCTCAAAATTATTAGTAAGAAATATGAGCGTCCTGTTCAACTCAGTGTCATAAAATGCAACTCTCCTTAGCTTTTCTGGATAATGTTTTGATGTGTTTAATCTACTAAGGAAAACCGTTTGATCGCTTAAAACTCCTTTTGATTCATCCACTTGATGATAGGTTTTAACTTCAAACTTAAGGTTTTTCTTGGATCTAATCACAAAGAAAGATTCCAGTTGCGTGATCTTAAAAAGTCGTGTGAAATCAACATATCCTCTGTCGAAGATATAATAAGCACCAACCTCATAAGGAATTACATCCATTGCATTCATGTCATTAACCGAAGCAGTTGTAATATGCACAAAAGCAGGTATTTGTGTGGTTATATCAAGAAGAGTATGCATTTTTATTCCACCTTTAAATTTTCGAAACTTAGCCCACCAAAATACAGATAAGCACAAATCGATGGTTGTAGAATCAAATGCATAGACCTTCCCTTTTATCTCAAAATCATTATTGCTTCGCTTCTGCCTGGCAACATCAATCAAATAATAGGTAAACTCCTCAAAGATTTTACTATCACGCTTTTCGTTCGCTTTAGAGAGATTACTGCGGGTCACACTTTTCCCAAAACCGAGATGATAACTTTTCTTTTTGTGAGCGTTAATAGTCACAATTAAGTCACGTAAACTATCGCGAGAAGTAAGCTGTCCAAAAACCATCACTAAAAGTTGATTCCAGCAGGTAAAATGCTTTACATATTTGTTACCGTCATACTTCTTAATTATATTGTCGAATACCCGTTGAGGTAAAAATTCGACTAATTGTGCATACACATATTTGCCTTTATTCATTGTTCCTTAATGTTTATAGGAACAAAAATATCATTTCAAATCGTCACGCTAAAAAATGACTTGTAAGGTATAGATAATCAATGACTTCAAAGAGCTCTTTTTAATCTTTAGTGGACACTAGTGTTAATCACTAATCAAATGTATTGGACAGCAAACACAATAAGTGAACTGTACAAGGCTAGATGGGATGTGGAAATATTCTTTAGAGAAATAAAACAACTCCTACACATTAAATCGTTCATCGGTACAAGTGAAAATGCAGTTATGATACAAATATGGTCCGCTTTGATAACCATTCTTGTTTTAAAAGCAATGAGAGCGATGGCAAAATACAATTGGTATTTGTCAAATCTAGTAGCATTTATCAGATTGAACTTATTTGTGAAAGTGGATCTTCAAAAATGGCTTGATAAACCCTTCCATGATCATCCACCACCAAAGCAAAAATATGTGCAGGGGGTCCTATTTTAAAAATAAGAGAAATGAGAAGCTAAACTCAATGAATTCGATATGTTATTTCAATTTTGAAAACGTTTAGGACAGTATTGAATGGAGACCATTAGAGAGAAAGTTACAATTATAATTCTCGTATTACTAGGTTCTTACAGAGCATCCGTTCATGCTCATTTCCATAAAAC
>DASRMZ010000334.1:0-4947 GCA_035647675.1 Thermoclostridium sp.
GAGTTTGTGCTGGAAGTGTTAGCAGACAGTTTGCCGTATCTTCGGGCAAATCACTGGCCAAAATACAGGCTGCAAGACTGACGACAAATCCATCACGACATTAATTTTCCCCACGGTCTATGTTGAACATAGGTCGTGGGGATTTTTCTGTTTCTTAAACCTTTTAACGATTGTTATACTTTTTAACGATTCTCCTTCCGACTTGCGGAAGGGGGTGCAAAATCTAAAATCTAAATCATATAATTAACTCATACGAGCGAAGATTCACTTTGATTTTGAAGCGTTTGATGAGCGTTAATCTGCTGAAACTCCTTGAAATAACGGGCTTTTAGGCATTTCAAAGCTTATGAAAAATTGTATCAAAATGAGTAAGAACATAGATTCCCGTTATGCGACAGGAGAATTAGTGATGGGATGGGTGAAAGAATAAGTGCATAAAGTATCGCAGATAGGAAAAGATAAAGTTCTCCTCGGCTGGCCGGACAGCATTGCGTCATGACTTCGATTGATGGCGTGAAAAAAAAATAAAGCTTGCACCACGGTCTATTTCGCTAGGCTTTGAAATCGTTTTTATATCTTGCCCTTACCGGATTTAAATTTTTGATAGCATCGAAACAAACAGAGCCATTGGATATATAATACCTCTCCGCTTTGGGAAAGGGGTGGTAATTTGTCAAGGCGAAGAGCAGTTGCAATTTGTTTTTTGGTCAACAGACTTCGTTTGCTGAACAAACCATGCCGGAATGAGTGTTCGATAAAATAAGTAAAAGAAGAATAGTCTTTCGCATCCACATCAGGACATCTCTTTTGAGTCAGTCGAAGTAAAACCGAATCTACCGATGGTTTGGGATGAAAATCTTCCCTTCTAAAGTAATAAACGATTTCGGTTGTCCAGTTGGATTTTAACAAAATCGAGCGTAAAGTTTCATTGGGTTGACCTATGAAACGTTTAGCGGCTCCTTTTTCTACAACTAGCCAGATATCCGTCGGCGGATTGTTGTCTTCCGTTAACTTTCGAATGATTTTTGTTGTGATGGAAAAGGGAATATTGGCAAATACTTTGTAGCTCCCCGTAGATGGTAATGGGTAGGTTAAGAAATCCCGGTGGATGAGGGATAGGTTGGGGATATCGGCAAGTTTCTGTTTGCTGTAAGCATACAGCTTTTGATCCAGCTCAATCGAGTAGAGATGCTTACAGTGCTGACTCAGCACTCGGCTCAAATGACCTTTTCCGGTACCGATTTCAATCACATGATCATTTTTTGTGATTGAACTTAAACGTACAATGCGTTGCAATATTTTTTGGCTCGTAAGAAAATTTTGAGAATGATGTAAATCACTCTGATTATATATATTGTTTAAACGTGACATGGTGTTATATCCTCCTGCATTTTTAGATTGCTACGAAAGGCAATAAAAATGCAGGTCATGTCACAAAATGGACCCAACCTGCCTGACGAATAACACAAATAGGAAACTATCCGTAGTCCGGAGGATTACAGAAGGTTACTATTCAATGCGCTAAACGAAAAAAGAGACAGGAAATATAGCCCACTCAAATGAATGAAACTGATTCTTATCGCCTGTTATTTTCTGATGCGCATGGAATATAACACCCTATTTTACCTCCGATTTTTATAAAATCACATTGCAAAAATTATATCATATCTATTGGAAGATAGCAAGCTTCGGTTTGGTAGATGGTATAATTACCTTGTAGGCGCCATTGAAAAGTTTCCCAAGACGAGTAGAAACTTATGAATTATTACCAAAGATGAGTGAAATTCATTGTTGTCTTTCCCAACACGAGCAAAAGCAAGGAAATCAAACAGACATCAATCCTACGACCTCCACGCACGTTGAGACGGTAGTATTGATGTCAAGGGTTGAGAAGTAAGAGTGTGATAAGATAAGTAAATAAAGGCTTTCCGTGGTTTGAGGTCTGGTTCTAAGCCGGAAGGATAATCACGGTTTTTTGCTTTGAGGGAAGTTATCCAAGATTGGTGAATTTGAAAAGTCATCAGCTATTATTGCTGATGACTAGATGAGTTGATAAGATGGTTGGCAAAATAATGGTAAGTTGATGAGATGACTGTCTATAATCAGCCTTGAAATCAGACTGAAATTAGGGTATAATTAGACTAAGCTAGTGCTTAGGAGGAAGATGTATGACTAATTCATATATTTATTTAGATACATATCTTTTGCAACAGGACATGAGAGTTCGTTTACCCAAAGCAATTCTTTCCAATATGAATGTAGAAAAAGGAAAAACAAAATTTGATATATACTTGGATGCTTCCGATGGTTCTTTGATTTTACGCATCTGTAAAGATGAAGATGGGGGGACGAATAATGAGTAATAAATATAGTGCTATTTCATTGTTTACTGGGGCTGGGGGTATGGATATCGGCTTCGAAAAAGCGGGTATTAAAACTGTATTTGCTAACGAGCTAATGAAAGAAGCTGCAGAAACATATAATGCGAATCACTCAAACGATGTAATGGTAAATGATGATATAAACAATGTTATTGATAGCCTTGAACTCTATAGAGGTATAGATTTTGTTTTTGGAGGACCACCGTGTCAAGGATTTTCTGTGGCAGGTAAAATGGATCCTGATGATGAGCGTAGTAAACTAATATTCACATTTCTAGATGCGGTAGAGATTGTACAACCTAAAGCATTTGTAATGGAAAATGTTAAGGCTTTAGGAGTCTTGGAAAAATGGGGCGCAGTGAGAGAGAAATTCATGAATAGAACTCGTAAAATGGGATACCTATGCATTCCAATTGTATTAAATGCGACAGAGTTTGGTGTTCCGCAAAAAAGAGAAAGAGTTTTCTTTATTGGTATTAAAGATAATCAAGATCCTTTCTTTGAATATAATATGAATAATTTGCTAGAAGAACAAAAAACTAAGGCACCTGTTATTAAAGAAGTTTTGAATGGAATAGGTCGAGCTGGAACAAAGTCTAATCCACTCACTTGTACAGCGAAAATAACATTTGCTACTCGTCCTGTGATGAGAAAGTCACCTTATGCAGGTATGTACTTTAACGGGCAAGGAAGACCGATCGATGTTGATGGATATGCAAATACGCTACCTGCCTCTATGGGAGGAAACAAAACACCATTCGTGGATGAAGATTATCTTTACGGAGATGCTAACGAAGATTGGGTTGTTGACTATCATAAAAAATTACAAGATGGGACAATAGAACCTGAGTTTAACGAAGCACCTTCCAGACTAAGACGTATAACAATAAAAGAAGCTGCTCGCATTCAAACGTTTCCAGATGACTATATATTTTGCGGCAATAAAGGGAAAATCTATACTCAAATAGGGAATGCCGTACCATGTAAATTAGCAGAAGCAGTAGCAAAAGCAACTATTAACTATTTAGAAAAAATCAATTAATAAGAGAAATGAGAGGCTGGTGTTAGATTATAACACTAGCCTCTCATTTCTCTTATTATTCATTGATGTAAATTGCCCCATAATACCTTAACAGTTTCAGCTGTATTTATATCAGATATGTAGGAATTCAAATCATTGTAGAAAGCAATACGGCCTTCTTGGGTCATATGATAAAGTCTATCTGAAATCCACTCGTAAATATCTAAATAGTAGTACGTAATATTTTGATATCCATAACTGCCAATAAATGAATGTAGACCACTATTTTTAATATCGATTGGACAATCTTCCTTACGACAGATTACCATTATTTCATCTAAACTAGTATTATTTGCTCTGTTATATTTTAATATACTGTCGTATGAGTCTCGGATTCTAGCTAAGTCAAAAGGTTTAACCGTAACTTCGTATACTTTATAAATGATACCACACGAAGATTCCTCATTTACATCACCAGGTTTTTTACTTGTGGTGCTTGTTACAGAAGCACGATCCTCTTCTCCAGTTACAATAATTCCTGTATCCATCGATTTATGATAATTTTTTAATAAGAAAGCAATTATTTTCTGTGGTGTGTTTCCAGCATCCGGAACTTTCGTAATTAACTCATAACACAAATGGTATAAAAACTCTGGATCTGCTGATGGTTCAATTTCAACAGTAAGAGCTTCGATACGTTTTGATTCGGAAATTAATCTGCGTAATAAGGAGACCCCAATATTATTTATTATATTAATAGAGTTGCCCTCTGGGTTTTCCATGTATTGAATTAGGTTAACAACTTCAAAAGCAACCTTTGCAGGTCTTCTCTGCGCAGCCCAGGTGGTGTCTAAGCCAACAGTTGCTTTTGCAATGTTAAGAGGACCAGATTTGCGGTGGGGTATCTCTTTTTCTATAAGAAAGTCTTTGATAGGTCCTTCATAAATTGCTCTTGGATTGCAATCGTAAAGACCTGTGGATGCCCTAAAGGAAGTATCGAGGTTCATCCCAACAACTACAACTAAGAGAATTTCCCTAAATCCCCAAGCTGTTGTTGAAAATAACATATCCAAGGATTCTTTATATTCACTTTCATCAATTGTCAGATTCTTATCTATTGCTCTAGCATATAGAGAGTCCAGAATCCGTTTTATTGCTATATTTCTATCACTAACAGCACTCATTTTAAGTCTCCTTACCATTATTTTCATCATGAACAGTTTCTACTATGTCATGTAAATCACAGTTCAATGCATTACATATTCTAATAAGCACATCAGTGTTAACATTCTGACCTTTGCCCAACTTAGCAATTGGAGCAGAGCTTAGTCCTGTGATTTTTCTTAGATCCTGCTTAGTCATTCCTCTATCTATCAACAGTTTCCATAATCGGTTGTAGCTTAAACTGATACCCATAATTCTCACTCCTTGATATTCCATGAGCGTCCAAATAGTTCATCGCCATTTTCGTTAAGGCGAATGACAGCAGTGCTATTAAGAATCAGGCTCGTTTCTTCTGAGTAAGATTCGCCTTTGTCAAAAGCA
>DASRMZ010000335.1:0-2940 GCA_035647675.1 Thermoclostridium sp.
GAAGATAACTCAAAGGAAGCGTTTGATAAGCTTAATGAAAAGCTGTTTGAAGCTTCAAAGCAAGCACATTCTTTTTCCAGCATGTTAAGGCCTATAATGGGAAATCTATCTTATATTCATTACTCAATCACTGCAATTGTAGGTGCAATTTTAGCAATGACTGCGGGATTTGACTTAGGCTCTCTTGCGTCTTTCCTACAGTATACACGTTCATTTTCACAACCAATCACACAAATGTCAGAGCAATTTAACAACATTATAATGGCTTTGGCTGGAGCAGAGCGTATCTTTGAAGTAATTGACGAAGAACCCGAAACGGACAATGGAATTGTAACCCTAGTACATGCAGAATTTGATGAAGCTGGCAATCTTAAAGAAGCAGATCACCGTACTGGTATATGGGCATGGAAATATCCCCAGAAAGACGGAACTGTGACATATACGCAGCTAAAGGGTGACATAAGATTGTCAGATATTGTATTTGGATACGAGAAAGATAAAACTGTATTAAAGGAAGTTACTTTGTATGCTAAACCCGGGCAAAAAATAGCACTTGTTGGCTCAACGGGAGCTGGAAAAACCACTATTACGAATTTAATTAACAGGTTTTATGATGTTCCTGTTGGAGAGATTCTATACGATGGTATTAATATTAAGGACATTAAAAAGGCTGATTTAAGGCGCTCTTTATCAATGGTATTGCAAGATACACATCTTTTTACCGGTACTGTACTGGATAATATTCGCTACGGAAGACTTGATGCAACTGATGAAGAGGTTATTGATGCAGCTAAACTTGCAAATGCCGACTCTTTTATCAACCATTTGCCGGGAGGATATAACACAGTAATAACGGCGGATGGAACTAATTTGAGTCAAGGACAAAGGCAATTGCTTGCAATAGCACGAGCTGCAGTTGCTGATCCTCCAGTTTTAATTCTTGATGAAGCAACCAGCTCTATCGACACAAGAACAGAAGCGCTTATAGAAAAAGGTATGGACAAATTGATGGAAGGAAGAACTGTGTTTGTTATTGCTCACAGATTGTCAACCGTAAGAAACAGCAATGCCATATTGGTACTTGAAGATGGAAAGATAATTGAGCGTGGCGACCACGAAGACTTAATAGAGGAAGGCGGAAGATACTATCAGCTTTACACAGGTATGTTTGAGCTTGCGTGATAGAACATAGGTTAATAACAATCTATTCCACCACTCCGATTTCACTAAATGGATAGAGTCTAAAAACAGCCTTTCCGGCTACTCTATCCTTACTTATCGGACCAAATACCCTGCTATCTTTACTTGCTCCTGGAAGGCGATTATCTCCAAGGACATAAATACAGTTCTTTGGAACCACCATATCACTAAAATCCCCAGTTGCGAAAGTATCTCCACCATTTGTGTATTTTTCTTCTATAATTTCACCATCTACAAAAACCTGACCATCAAGAATTTCAACCTTTTGTCCTTCGGTTGCAAGCACGCGTTTTACCGCATAGCTTTTATTGTCACCCAATAGCTCGGGAATCTTTATAACAACTATATTACCCTGCTTTATATTACCAAGCCTTAAAGCAAGCTTTTCAATAATAATTATATTGTTATTCCGTAACGTCGGGAGCATTGAGTTTCCCTGAACTATTGTTATTTGACCTATGTAAGTGATGATAAACAAAGTAACGACAATGGCTAGTACAAAGTGTACCAGCCAGTCAATTATCTCTTTTTTTATTGCTTCATTACCATTATTCATTATCCAATTCCACCTGCTGAATATAAAGTTCTTCTAACTGCTTTTCATCAACAAGATCGGGTGCCCCCGTCATCAGGCAAGAAGAATTTTGCACTTTTGGAAAAGCAATTACATCACGAATAGAACTCGTCTTTGCCATGAGCATAATCATTCTGTCTAAGCCGAAAGCCAGTCCCCCATGAGGTGGTGTTCCATATTTAAATGCTTCAAGAAGGAATCCAAATCTTTTTTGTGCCTCGTCATCGGAAAAGCCGATGAGCTTAAAGATTTTCTTCTGAAGTTTCTGGTCGTGAATACGTATGCTTCCACCACCCAATTCAACACCATTGAGTATAATATCATATGTCTTTGAACGAACTTTCCCAGGGTTGGTATCCAGCATATCTATATCCTCATCCATAGGCGCTGTAAAAGGATGGTGAGTTGCAACCCATCGCTTTTGTTCATCGTCATGTTCAAAAAGCGGAAACTCCGTTACCCAAAGGAAATTCACTTTATTTTCATCTATAATGTCAACCTTTTTTGCTATGTCAAGGCGCAGATGACCAAGAGAATCAAAAACTACCTTGTTTGTATCAGCAACAATG
Organism: Thermoclostridium sp.; assembly: GCA_035647675.1. GTDB lineage: Bacteria > Bacillota > Clostridia > DSM-8532 > DSM-8532 > Thermoclostridium. Next base: position 2,344 of record DASRMZ010000335.1, read on the forward strand.
CAAATTAGATCGCCTGGTTCGGCTTGGGTTTTTTTAAGTAATTGTTGTGTTTCATCTTCAGAAAGAAACTTTGTGAAGGAAGACTTTAAGTTTTCCTCTTCAACAACAATCCATGCCATTCCCTTTGCACCATATGTCTTTGCAACCCCAGTTAAAGCATCAATCTGCTTTCGTGAAAACTTTGAACCACAGCCCTTAGCGTTAATGGCTCTTACACTTCCACCATTCTCAATTGCACCTGAAAAAACTTTAAAGCTTGTGTTTTTCACTGTATCTGTTACATCTATCAATTCCATATCAAAGCGAGTATCGGGCTTATCTGATCCAAACCTCTCCATAGCCTCTTTGTATGTCATAACCTGGAATGGAGTTTGAACTTCAACCCCCATAGCTTCACTGAATACTCGCTTCAGAAAACCTTCGTTAATTTCTAAAACATCAGAAACATCTACAAAAGACATTTCAAGATCTATCTGGGTAAACTCGGGTTGCCTGTCGGCACGTAAGTCCTCATCTCTAAAGCATTTTGCAATTTGTATATATCTATCAAACCCTGAGACCATCAATATTTGCTTAAAAAGCTGCGGAGATTGAGGA
>DASRMZ010000336.1:0-9289 GCA_035647675.1 Thermoclostridium sp.
TAATTGATGTTTCAGGTATGGAGGGACGAGATCCTATAGAGGATTTTCATATAATTAATAAAGAGCTAAAAAAGTATAATGAAGAATTGTCAAAACGACCTCAAATTGTTGCAGCAAACAAAATTGATATTGCTGACAAGAAGGGTGTTGACAATGTTATTAGCCAATTAGAAGATTTGAGCTATAAAGTATTCCCAATTAGTGCAGCAACAGGAGCTGGTATAAAAGAGCTCATGAACCATGCTTATGAACTAGTAAAGAAATTACCAGAGCCTGTGGTCTATGACAGTGAAATATCTGAGGTTATATACAAGGTAGAGGATGAAGAACCCTTTACCATTGAAATTGAAGATGATGTTTTTGTAGTAAGAGGACCATGGTTAGATAACTTGCTTAGGGGAATTAATTTCACTGATAGGGAATCATTACAGTATTTTCAGCGTGCATTAAGACGTAAGGGTGTAATTGAAGCCTTAGAGGAAATGGGAATTACAGATGGGGACACAGTGTGTATTGGAGACGATATGGAGTTTGAGTATACTCCGTAAGTTAAAGCAACCTTGACATTCCCCCCCCTAAAGTAGGGGCGATATTCTTGCTGCCAAAGACGAAGTCCATTTCTGGCATTGCTAAGATAAGGTGTGGACTTGTATAGATACCTCAAAGAGTTAAAAAACATTTGGGGAAAGAAATTTAACCTTATTTAAAATACAGGAGGTGATAAAGATATGCTTAAAGGAAAGCAGAGAAGTTATCTTAGAAGTATTGCAAATGTGATTCCCGCCATATTTCAAATAGGGAAGGGTGGGGTTTCTGATAATACGATAAAGCAGTTTGACGAAGCACTTGAGGCCAGAGAGCTTGTAAAGGCTACTGTGCTAAAGAACTCAGACCTTAATCCAAGACAGGTATGCGAGGAATTGTCTTTAGCTCTACAAGCAGAAATTGTACAGGTTATTGGAAATCGTTTTGTATTATATAGACAATCTAGGGAAAACAAAGTAATTCAGCTGCCGTAAGGGTGGCTGTTTTTTTATTCTATTATATTTAACTCTTGAAAAAACACATTATCCTGCATAAAGGTCTTTAAATGAGTATTCGGATAAAGATTTAGGGTTTTTTTCAGATTATACAATCCAATGCCTCTGTTTTTGCCTTTAGTTGAATACCCGCGTTTAAATATTTTCTCCACATCGGGTGCCTTTTTGTAGGTGTTTGCAATTACAATTGAAGAATGTGTGTTTTCTATTTCTGCACTTAAATAAATCTCTTTGTCGTGTGAACCTTCCGATGCTTCTATTGCATTGTCAAGCAAGACCCCTATTATTCTAACAAGATCTGTGGATGCAATGGTATTGATATTTATTTCGTCAAAGACATTAATATACAATTTAATATTTTTGTTAGTTGCTATGCTTAACTTTGAAAAGAAAATGCCCTTCAGCGCAGGATTTTTGATATGTTTCAAAAATGTTAAATAATTAGTGCTTTCATTCCCGCAAAAGTCTTTTCCTACTATTTTGTTAACGTATTCTCTTAATTCATTTATATTTCTATCATCTATATAGCCGTTGATTGAAAAGAGTACATTTGAAAAATCATGTTTTTCATTGCTCAAATCATGGTACATGCTTTCTAGTTCAGATGTATATTTTATAAGCTGCTTATTTTCACTTAAATGTTGTTTAGACTGTTCCTTCTCACTAAATGACATGATGGAGGAAAAGAGTAGGAATAGGCATACCTTAAGGCTGAAATTGAGCATATAAAACACTGCTGCGCTACTATCTGCATATAGAAAGATATAGTTGAAAGCAATAATAATGAAAAGGAAAATAACGTAATAGATACTGCTCTTCATTTTCCGTCTAGCAGCATGCGGGGATTTACGTATATAATTACCAATTAATATTACTATTGCTGCAAAAATAAAAATCAACAAACTCATTATAATGGTGGGCATTAGGTTGTTTGAAATTAGTATATTATTCTCTAAATATTTGTTTAGAAGTATTGCAGAGACATATTGTCCATAAAAAATAACAACGTCACCTATTATTGTTAAAGCCAAGCTTTCAAAAATGTTGAGCTTGTATAATTGGAAAACACACAGGGGTATTATAAAAAGCAATATTGGTGTGCGAATATAAGTGTTTTTTATAAGCGTATTAACAGTAAAAAATATAGCAAACACTACAACGAATAATTTTATAGATATGGATTTTTTTCTGCGTTCATTAAGTAAGTTAAGGTTTATAGCTATGAGAACATGTACTAACGAGACAGTCAGGGATGTTATAAACTGTTCAATTACTAACATGATCATATAACTCCTTCCACTTTAACCTTGAAACATCGCAGGTTTGGTCATTATTCATCATGACACAATACGATTGTCTATCCTTAAACATCTTCTTTATTTGTTTTGTATTTATTATGTATGAACGATGGCATTGAAAAAACTGACTTCCTAAATCCTTTATTAACTCTTTTAATGTATTGCGAAATGGAATGCAGCTACCATCGATTAAGACGCAGTAAAGCAACCGGGAGCCTGGTCTTGTTTCGAAATATAAAACATCACTTTGGTTTATAGTATATAATTCATTTACTCCCTTTAGAGCAATTTGACTTGGTATATTTAATTGTTCTATTTTGGATGACTCAAAGACAATAGTATCTAAGCATTCATAAATACGGCTTTTAATATTTAGCTCTTGTTTAAATATACAGTCTAAGGCTTTAAGCTTATAGTTGAAAATCCTAAGACTAAATTCTGGATGTGAGGTTACAAAAATTAAATAAGCCATAATATCAACTTCTCTGATTTGTCTTGCTAAGGAAAGACCACTTACTTGCTCATCATTTAGGACAATATCAATAAAATAAATATTGATATTGTCAATATTGCATTTGGCAAAATCAATTACCTTTTCAAAACTTTGATTAAACAATTTAAAGGTATGATCTAAATCTTTTTCTTTGAAATATCCGACAATTATTTTTTTTAGTATGATTCCAGTATCAAAATTATCCTCACAAATAACAATATTATACATAATTCTCCCCTTCATATGAAACACATAATCTTTGAATTAATAAAGTTCTGTACTATCATCGGGTGCTGGCAAAAGCTACAGAGAAGTTTACTAACGGAAAGCTGATCAATGCGTTCAAGAAGTAGAAAATGAGCTGCTGTATAATATGCAAAACTAAGGGCTTTGCACTTGATTATGTCAGAAAGCCTTATTATATATATCGGATACTTTTAACTATACTTTACCAAAATAGGAGAATTGTTTTAAATTATGCAAAATAACATATTACAGTTCACAGGTAGCCAGAGAGATATAGCTGTGGACTCACGAAAAATTTATTATTCACATGTATATCTCAATTTAAGTAGGGGGAGATTCGGGTGCTTTTGTTGACGCCAGCGGTAATGCTTCGAAGTCCATGCTGCCTACCATACATATTAAACGTGATAATGAGCGACCCGTGAGCCTTCGACCACTCACTAAAAGCATCGCACAATTTAAGGAGTTGCATTAGATTTAGTGCTTTTGCAGCAAAGGAAACAAATCACCCGAAGCATGCCCCCGGGATGGGTAAGCTTCATTCCGCTAATGTTTTCCTTATATTGCATAGCTATATCTCAAAATATTAATGGAGTGCAATATAACAACAACATCCCCATGTATTTCTCATTTCAATGTGTTACACTTGACAGTGATATAAAGATTATCCTATTATGTTATCGGATTATTTTATTCTACTTTCTTTGCAAATTACAATAAAGCGAACTAATACTTAAATAAAGTAGAAGGCTTGAAGCAGAAATGCCAAAGTTTTTATATTTTTATTGGAAATGTATTTGGGGTCACATTATTTGGTATATTAATATTTGTAAGCTGTAGAAAATAAAAAAGGTTAAAGATGAGGAATATGAAAAAGAAAAATAACACTCAAGTACGCATTCTTGCTATATTAATATTTGTTTTATTGGCTCTGTCTATCGTTTATATTTTTACAAGAAGAAATATATCTAATGATGCTGGTCAAAATGATGTGACTGATGTTACTATAGCACCATCACTTACAGTAACACCTACAGAAGCTGTACAACCGCCTACGGCAACACCTACAGTTACTATAACACCAACACATACAACTATACCCTCCTCTACACCTGTACCAATTAATGAGCTCACGGTATCGCCAAGCCCAACACCAGAGGTTGCTACATCGCCAAGTGCTACGCCTGAGGCTACTATATCGCCAGGCCCAATTGTTGAGCCAATAGCACAAAATATTGAACAGCTAAAATCAAATCTTGAGGAGTATATATCCTTGCAAGAAGGAAGATATGGCCTTTATTTTATTAACCTTGTTACAGGAGAAGAATTTGGCATCAATGATAAGGATATTTTCATAGCAGCAAGCACTACAAAGCTGCCGATGAATCTTTTATTGTACAAAAAGATAGTTGGTGGAGAGATAAATTTTGAAGATAAGCTTACTTATATTGAGAGAGATTTTGAAGCAGGCTCAGGCACTATTTTCAAGTCACCCTATGGGACAGAATATACAGTTCGTGAAACAGCAAGATTATCCATTGTTTATAGCGACAATTGCGGCATAAATATGATTATCCGCCTGCTTGGTATTGATAATATAAGGCAATATATGCTTGACCTCGGTGGCACAGTTTATTATGGCTCTAACCACCGTACCTGTCCATATGATTTAGCAATATATACAAGGGAGCTTTACCAATTTTATGAGCAGGAGCCTGATATAGCAGGTATATTAATAGATGATTTGAAAAATACTGCCTGGAACGATAGAATAAATAAATTTCTACCGAAGGATGTAGAGCTAGCTCATAAGATAGGATCATACCCTGGCGTATTTAATGATGTTGGAATTGTTTTTGCTTCGCAACCATATGCAATTGCAATTATGAGTGAGGACATTAACCAGTCGGTGGCTTCGGATGTTATTGCACAATTGTCAAAAACAATATATGATTATATAGCTACATTAAACGAATCAACGGGGAATTAGCGCATCATTTTGTATGGAGGCTTGCAAATGCGAAACAATGTAAAAAAAGTACTAATGTTGATTGTACCACTCATATTACTGGTCATTTTGATTGTTCTTTATAGACAGTTTAAAATAGAAGAACGTAATGATGTATCTACACCAGTTGTAACGCCAACTATCGAACTAACCTTGACACCTACACCAACCCCTGAACCAACACCAACTGCGGCACCCACACCTACACCCACACCCACACCTATTGTAACCCCTGTACCAATTGCTAATAAAGCGGGAAACATTAGTGGGGAAAAGGTCAAATATCAAGTCTTTTCTGGTACAAGTCCGGTAAATGATTACCAGGGCCAGGAACAAATTATATTTGGAGATCCTGAAAACTACAGTAGCTTGGAAGGCATTACAACACTTCGCAAAGACAATCATAGAAGTGGAGCTGCATACGGAACACGAAATGTTATTGAGAAAAAGCTTGAAATTGTCTGGACATCCGATGAAATACGGTTAGTGGATTCACAATGGCCAGGCGTTGGTTGGACAGGGCAGCCGTTAATAGTGCGTTGGCCTGAAAATGTTCGCAATATAATGAATATATATCCGGAGTTTAAGCAAAAGGATTTGGTTGAGGTTATACAGGTAACGCTCGGCGGTGAAATTTTATTTTTGGATCTTGAAACAGGAAAGAATACAAGGCCATCAATAGATATTGAATTTCCCATAAAAGGCTCTGCTTTTGTGGATCCCAGGGGCTATCCCATCCTATATACCGGCATGGGTGTTAATTCCCTTGCAAGCGGTAAAACAACGTCTTGGAAATATAGGATTTTTAATCTTATAGACCAAACAGAGATCTTCTCAATACCTGGAAAGGATCCAAATGCTCCAAGATCATGGAGTGCATTTGATTCTACGGGTTTAGTTGATGCTGAAACCGACACTCTTTTCCAATGTGGAGAAAACGGACTTTTATATAAAGTAAAGCTAAATACTAATTTTGATATAGATAATGCTCAATTATCAGTTGACCCTGAAGTAACGAAATACAGGTATACCAATTCATTTAACGGTACGTATGGTATTGAGTTATCGCCTGTTATTTATCGTGATTTAATGTTTTTTGCAGATAACGGTGGCATGCTACAATGTATTGATATAAACACACTAAAACCCAAATGGGCTTTTAACCTCGGTGATGATACCGATGCATCCCCTACATTGGAGGAGACCTCTGAAGGTGTCTTTTTATATGTGGGAAGTCAAGTTGACCTTCAAGGTGCTGTTGGGAATTGTGTTGTTCGAAAAATAAATGCGTTAACTGGCGAGCAAGTTTGGGAGAAATCATATAAATGCTATAAAGACTCCATAATAAATGGTGGGCTATTTTCCACTCCTACGGTTGGAACGGGTGACATATCTGATTTAGTCATATTTAACATTGTTAAAACCGGAACTGAATGGGGAGGCAGATTAGTAGCTTTGGATAAAAATACAGGTGCAGAGGTTTGGGCTAAGGTTTTATCAGCATATGGATGGTCTACTCCTACAGTATTTAAGTCCGACGATGGGACCAGTTATATGATTTTTTGTGATTCTTATGGGAATATGTATCTAATGGACCCTAAAACAGGAGAGACGCTTGACAAAATCTCTGTTGAGAAAAATGTCGAAGCATCCCCGGCGATATATAATGATATGGTTGTAGTAGGTTCTTATGCCAGAAAGGTTTTTGGGGTAAGGATTAAGTAGTCATAGTACTAGCTGCAACGAAAGATATTGCGCAGCTATATCTCAAACTATAAATGAAAGGAATGTATGATTTAGTTGATACTATGTCATACAAGAAAACTATGATTTGGTTCGGACCCTCTGGAAACTCAGAAAAGTTTTACGATGGTGGCAACAAGAGATCCCATCAAATGCCACAGTGGCTTAGAAGCATGGGGCTTAATGCCTATGAGTATCAGTGCAATAGAGGTACAAATGTAAAACAGCAAACTGCCCAACTAATTGGAGAAGAAGCTAAAGAGAATAATATAAGAATGAGCATACATGCTCCATATTACATTAACCTATCAAGTAAGGATGAGTTGAAAAGAAATAATTCCATTCAATATATTTTAAATACATTGGAAATAGCAAAATGGATGGGTGCCGATAGAATTGTTATTCATCCAGGTTCAATTGGAAAATTCACTAGGGAAGAAGCAATGGATTTGGCTCTCCCTGTTTTAGCCAATGCAATAAAAAGAGCCGATGAATCAGGGTTTTCAGATATTACCTTGTGTCCTGAGGTTTTAGGTAAGCTTAATAATCTTGGTACACTCGATGAAGTCATTAAGATGTGCCAGCTTGATGATAGAATGATCCCATGTGTTGATTTTGGTCACATACACGCAAGGTCATTTGGTGGGCTTAACAGCACTGAAGACTTTAATAAGGTTTTTGACAAGATTGAAAACAAGCTTGGCAGTGAAAGAGCAAAAAAACTCCATATTCATTTTAGCAAGGTTGAATTTACTTCAGGTGGCGAGAAAAAGCATCACACGTTACAAGACACTCAATTTGGTCCAGATTTTGAACCATTAGCTGAAGTACTAATAAAAAGAAATGCTGAGCCAGTAGTGATATGTGAATCAAGGAATAGGATGGCTGAGGATGCTGTAATTCTAAAAAATATATACCAATCAATAAAGTAGGGTAACCGTCCCTGTGTTAATGAAATGGAGTGAGAGTATGAAGGTTTTAGTAATAAATGGCCCAAACATGAATTTGTTGGGAAAAAGGGAGCCTGAGATATATGGTTCTGCAGATCTTCAAGAGCTGGAAGGGTTAATTGCAAAAGAGGCAGAAGCATTGGGCATTGAAGTTGAGTTTTTTCAATCCAATCATGAAGGTGAAATAATTGATGCAATACATAAGGTAGGAGCAGAAAAAAAAGAAGGTATCATATTGAATGCAGGTGCTTTTACCCATTATAGCTATGCAATACACGATGCAATAAAGGGCACTGGTGTAAGAGCAGTGGAGGTTCATATGTCAAATATATGTGCAAGAGAAGAGTTCCGTTCAAAATCCGTCATTGCTCCTGCTTGCATGGGGCAAATAAGTGGTTTTGGCATTAACAGCTATATTGCAGCACTATATTTGCTGAAGAGGTGTTAAGACATGAAGCAAAGATTAGATCATGTAAAGGATATAATAGCACAAGAGAATGTTGATGGATTTTTAATTTCAAGCAGACCAAATACATTTTACTTTACGAATTTTACCGGAAGCACATCAAAGTGCCTTGTAACTAAGAATAAGGTCTATTTAGTGGTGGATTTTAGATATACTATACAGGCTAAGGACCAGGTGTTTCCTGGAATTGAGGTCATTCAGTATGATAAAACCATAAACGATGCCTTAAACACCCTATGCCAAAATGATGATGTAACTAAGCTTGGTATAGAAGGTGGGGATGTTACATTTTCCGCATATAACGAGATAAATGATGGTTTATCATGTGTTAAGTCATTCCATGATTTGCAAAAGCAACTGAGCAAGGTACGTACCATCAAGGATGAAGGGGAAATTGAAAAAATACAAAAAGCCGTTGATATTGCTGACAAGGTGTTTGAAGAAATACTTCCATTTATTAAGCCCGGTGTAAAGGAATACGATATTGCTAATGAAATGGAATATAAAATGAAGAAGCTAGGTGCTAAAGGTCCATCCTTTGAAACAATTGTTGCATCTGGCCCTCGTTCTGCCCTACCCCATGGTACGGCTGGTATGCGTGAGATGCAAAAGGGTGATGCAATTGTTATGGATTTTGGTGCAAACTACGAGGGTTATTGCTCAGATATAACAAGGACGGTTTTTATAGGTCAGCCATCGGAAGAGATTAAAAACATATATGCCACAGTATTAAAAGCCCAGCTAGAAGCATTATGCAAAGCTGCCGAAGGTATGACTGGAAAAGAGCTGGATAATCATGCGCGCAGTATTATATATGATGCAGGCTACGAAAAATGTTTTGGACATAGTTTAGGGCATGGCGTAGGCGTGGAGGTTCATGAGGCACCTACAATATCCCCAAGAGGCGAAGAGGTGCTAAAGCAAGGCATGGTATTTACTATAGAACCTGGTATCTATGTTGAAGGTTTTGGAGGGGTTCGAATAGAGGATATAGTTCTGCTGACAAATCAAGGCTTAAGGATTCTCACAAACTCACCAAAGGAAC
>DASRMZ010000337.1:0-2956 GCA_035647675.1 Thermoclostridium sp.
ATCTTGATCTTACAGATAAGAAATTAATTCCGGGTGAAACTTATAAAGTTGTTTTTTTTACCTCATTTGAAATGAAATCTGAAAAGAAAAGATATAAATTATGTGAAGAGGCTTATTTTAGGATTCCGACTATACCGCAAACAGAATGACCTCTAAAAAAGTTGAGACTGTTAGAAGAGTGTGGTGTGCCTAGATATAGGCCTAATGGAGTTGCCTGAAACGCAAGCCCAATCCCAGCAGACAGTCACAGTACCCTATCTGCCGCTGGTCAGTGCCATACCGACCGACCAGTGGAACATGATGGTGGAGAGCCAGACCGCAGCCATCCAGCGCTTGCAGGAATTGGCGATGTATATCGCCACTCTGCCCACCGTGGACGACGTAAATCAAATGATGAAGAAATTGGGAATACACCGATATTCAGGAATTAACCAAGCCGATACTCAATGAACTGATTGACAAGGTGGTGGTCTTTGACGCAGAGAAGGCCAGAGGTGACCGGGTACAAAGAATTGACATTTACTACAGGTTTGTAGGATTAATTGCGTAAATATCGAGGGTTACCTCGTTAAAAATAGAATACTCCAGTGTTTGATGTTGATGGAGCGGCAAAGTGCGGGATTTATCCTATTTGGTATAAAGGTGCTATAGAAGAAGGAAATAAATGTATTCCTAATAGTGATTACTTAGAAATATTCCAATGGAACGATCTTATGAAAGTAATAAATGAGATAGAGCAAAATTAGTCGAGAAACCGACATCCTGTCGGTCTCTGGCTTCACGTGTCATGGTACAGCATATTATTGTTATAGATGAAATGTAAGACCGCCCAGAATGGATATTATTGGAAGATAAGTATGTTCACTATATTAATAGAATATGCAAAAAAGCTAGGCTGCGTAAGACTTTAGGACGAGCCATCCGTGGCAAGATTATTTGGGTTAAACGAGGAAGGGTATACAATGGTTATTCTAATTGGAGGAGTTAGTTGTACAGGAAAAACATTAATGGCTCAGAAACTACTCGAAAAGTACAATATACCCTAATGCGGAATTTATTATGGTGATACATATTACATAGAAAGTTTGATAGCATTCGTGATATAATAGATTCGAGGTGGTTTTTAATGAAGAAATACAACTTTACAATGCTGATGGAGAAAGATGAAGATGGTATTTATGTTGCTTCTGTTCCTGCTTTAAAAGGGTGCCATACTCAAGCTAATTCGCTCGAAGAATTATTTCCGAGGATAAAAGAAGCAATAGAATTATGCCTCGAGGTTGAAAATGAAGAAATAATTCAAAATGAGTTTATAGGTGTTCAACAGATAGAGGTTATAGTATGAGCAAACTGACAATCATATCGCCTAAAATTATGATTAAGCTGCTTAATAAACTTGGGTTTTTAGAAATCCGTCAAAAAGGAAGTCATAAGTCATTTAGGCATGATGATGGCAGGACAACGGTCATACCATTCCATGATGAGGATTTAGGTAGAGGCCTAATTCGAAAGATATTAAAAGATATAGAAATATCAACTGAAGAATATGAAACTTTAAGAAGAGATTTATAAATTATGATATTAATAAAAATATAGTAAATTTTTAAGGGGATCACATCCGTGGATCTCTGAGTAAAGGGGCGACCAATAGCACTTAACAAAGCTTCTACATAAAGGACCCGAGGTTTTCCCATGAGGTATTCCTTTGAGATTGTTCATGCATAATGGCTAGCCCACAGTCCAACACAAAATATCTTATTGGCAAATGTTTGTTCCTGGTCTACTACCATCAAATTTGTTGCACTGTTTTTATGGATGTTTGGAATGATTGGTACAGTGTTGTTAGTCTGGATGAAGCTGTAATCATGAAAAACCTAGTAATAGTTATTTCGCATTATTTTATAAAATGCGAAATAAGAGGTTGGGTGCGGCAGGAAGGGTTCTGGAGTTTGAGCATCACACCGCTTCACCGGGCGACAAGCGCCGCTAGGGTGAAGGGCTCTGCTGGTTCAGTTCAATGGCGTCGGGCATAAGCGGCTTCCTGTAAGCGGCAGACATCACAAATGCCAGACGTTACCATTTTGTTGTGCGAAGTATGGTGCAGATATTCATTTGTAAGGCAACTGGCAAGTTATTAAAGAAATCAAATGAAACAATAAATATTAGATGGATATCCCTTGAGGCTCTAAAAGAGTTATTAGAAAACAATAAGTAAGCTTTTTATCCTATGCATATAATTACATTAGAGAAGTATTTGACTAAAAAATTTGCCTCTCGTTGGTGAGGAAATAGATTAAGGCACCGCATCCATGCGGTTTATATTTGCATGCGAATACACGGCAGACAGAGATATAAATGCCAGCATCAATATAAGGGATGAAGGACTGAGAATGCTGCAGGCATAAAAATATAAAAACTGTGGGGCGCACGGGGATAGCTCGCTTATGCTGTAGTCATTAGATTACTCGAACGAGAAGTCCCCACTTCTATAATTGGTGGGAGTATGTCACTGAACTGCGGCGTATTATTGAAGGAGAGCTTATGAGTTTTTTCAGTTCGGATAAATCTATATTGTGGTTATAGCGCTATAGCGTTATGATAAAATTAGAAAAGAGAGGAAGATGTGTTATGAAAAACATAGTTATTGTTGGAGCAACAATTATTAAAAAGTGGGAGTGAACAAAAATTTTGCCCTCCTAAAAAAGTGGAGGTAAAAATGATAAGAAAATTTGAAGTATCGGATTTAGAATCGTGTGCAAGAATACTTATGTCGGTCTACAATAATGAAATGTGGCAATGCTTTTGGTCTTTTGAAAAAGCAAAGGAGTATTTAAAAGACATCGTCGACTATAGAAATTTTATTGGCTTTACTTTGTTAGTTGAGAAGGATGTAAAAGGTGCAATACTTTGTCGTGAAAAAACATGGTGGAACAACAACGAGATCTTTGTTGAGGAA
>DASRMZ010000338.1:0-5023 GCA_035647675.1 Thermoclostridium sp.
ATTCTTAATTAATTGCTCAATTTCGCTGGATTGCTTAATGAGTGCATCTTGATCACGCTCATACTGCTGCTTGGTTTGTTGGTCCTTTTGAATTGCAGTGTCCAATGATGATCTTGATACTTCAAGCTCCTGAATCTGCTGTGTACATGATTTTGCTCGTTCGACACAATTGTCTATTTCATATTGTCTTTGTTCTTTTAACTGTTCAATTTCCTCTTTTTTATCCTTCACGCTATTTAATAGCATTTTGTCATATTCACTTACTTGGTTCATAAGTCTTACACGAATAAACAGCTCATTCCAACTGCTACTTTTAAATAGCTCCTCTATCTTAGATATTGTGCTTGTTTTTTTATACATTATTCTGAGGCGCTCTTTTAATAAAGCCTCCTGTTGTTCACATTCTTCTTCAGTTAATGCAATTGCCTCATCAAGAGATGTAATTGCTGACTCAATAAGCTGAATTTGCTGCTCTATCTCCTCTTGCTGTATATTCATCTGCTCAAGCTCAGAAATGATTTGTTCTCTCTGATGTTTTCTCCAATTCAAATCATCAGTTGTCTTTTTAATCTGCTTTTTATAATAAGATATATCTGATTTGTTTTCATCTAACCTTTTTTGATATTCGCTAATGTTTCCAGCGATGGTCTGAGTAGCCATTATTACCATAAGAAAACAAACAATAGCAATATAGCTTATACGTTTAATCTTTTGTGTTTTTCCGATATGTCTCTTATGCATATCTTATCCTCCAGAACTTGTTATCATTTCCCATTGCTTGTCCAGTATTTATTATACATAACAATGCCCTAAACATTCAAGTACTTTCTTACAGAAATTATACTACCTATAAGACCCATTACCATTCCTATTATTGCATAAATCAAGAAAATCTGACCACCGATGCTTCGCAGGGTAACCATTTTAACTAATTCATTAATGCCGTACTCTGCTGCGTTGGTATTGACGAAGGATGCAACTGCATTATATAAATAGCTTGTCAAAACAAATGACAAAACTGCACCTGCAAAACCAATGATCATACCTTCTATAACAAATGGTCCACGTATAAACCAATCGTTTGCTCCGATGTATTTCATTATTCCAATTTCTCTGCGCCTTGCATAAACCGTAAGCTTTATAGTATTTGCTATTATAGAAACAGAAATAATCAGTAATAGAGATAATATTACCATACAACCAACGTTAACCCAGTGCATAAATGCACTTAATTTGTTCAATGATTCCAATGGATAGTTAATCTCCTCAATGCCGTTCATACTGCCCAATTCTTCAGTAAACTCACTGATCTCATCAGCATTATTTAGATGTATTCTAAAAGACTCATTAAGAAACTCTGGGGTAAGCCCGTCAATAATCTCTGAATCTTCAATATACGTAGTTGCTAGTTGCGCAAATGCTTGTTCCTTAGACAACCTTACATAACTTGAAACACGCTCATCACTCTTTATCTTCAATTCGATATCATCAGCTTCCATTGCTGCAATATCAGTTTTTAGGAATACTACAATCTCAGTTTGCGCTTTTAATCTATTTAAATTATATGATAAATTGATTGTAACCATCAAAAATATTCCAAATATTAAAAGGGAGGCAACAACCATAGAAACTGATGCGATAGTCATTAATAGGTTTTTGTATGTATTGACAAAGCCTTCCTTAACCATGTACTTCATAGTTCTAATCTTCATTTGTATAATTTCCTTCCAGTACATCTCGAGTAACCTTACCAGATTCAAGGTTAAATACTCTTTTTTTCATTAGATCTACAATATTCTTTTCATGAGTTGCCACAATTATAGTGGTTCCTCTTTGGTTAATATCTTCGACCAAATCCATTATCTCCCAACTTGTTTCGGGATCTAAATTACCCGTCGGCTCATCAGCTATTAATATTGAAGGGTTATTTACAAGAGCCCGTGCTACAGCCACCCTTTGCTGCTCACCACCTGAAAGCTGGTTGGGATATGCTCTGGCTTTTTTGCTCAAACCAACAAGCGCAAGAGCAACTGGCACCTGCCTTCGAATATCCTTTGGCTGTGCCTCTACTATCTGCATTGCAAATGCAACATTGTCGTATACTGTTTTATTAGGAAGAAGTCTAAAATCTTGAAATACAACACCTAAACCTCTTCTAAGGTAGGGTATCTCACTTTTTAGCATATCATGAATTGCGAACTCGTTGACATATACCTCGCCAGCACTTGGTGTCTCTTCATGCAAAAT
The DNA here is from genome assembly GCA_035647675.1 of Thermoclostridium sp. GTDB lineage: Bacteria > Bacillota > Clostridia > DSM-8532 > DSM-8532 > Thermoclostridium. Next base: position 2,248 of record DASRMZ010000338.1, read on the forward strand.
AAGCTTGAGCAACGTCGACTTACCAGAACCGCTGTGACCAACAACAAAAACAAATTCACCTTTTTCTATTTTGAAGGAAACATCATCAAGCCCAATAGCGCCATTGGGATAACATTTCGTAACATTCTTAAACTCAATCAATGTTATTCATCCTTTGTCTGTATGTATTTACAAAAAGCCTGTCCAAAATAATAAAGCAATTTACTCTTTTACATGAGCCAAAATCAATTCTTTGTTGCTTCTAAATAACGTTTTACCATCATCGCAACTTTGAAATGTATAGCATCATCAAAATTTCTCAAATCCATTCCAGTAATTTTTTGAATCTTATCCAACCTATATACAAGCGTGTTTCTATGAACGAATAATTGCCTTGATGTTTCACTGACATTAAGGTTGTTTTCAAAAAACTTTTGGATAGTAAGCATTGTTTCCTGATCTATATGTTCATAAACATTATCCTTTAAAACTTCATTTAAAAATAATTTACATAAGGTCGTTGGAAGCTGGTATATTAATCTTCCTATGCCCAAATGGTTATAATCTATAATGCTTTTATCAGATTCAAATATCTTACCAATTGTTAATGCTGTCTGAGCATCTTTATATGAGCGTGCTATATCGCGAAGCTGTGTTACTTCGGTACCAATTCCAATTGATGCTTTAACCATAAGCTCAGTATTTAACGTATCGATAATAATTCTTGCGTTACGATAAATATCGTCACGATTTTCTTTCTCCTTTAGCTCTTTAACAAGAACAGTATTTTGCGTATCTACAAGGATAACAAAATCTTTTAAGTCGTTGGGAAATAAACTTTGAATAATATTATATGAATATATATCTTTAGCTTTTTCAGTATGGATATAAAAGATGATTCTTCTCACATCATCTTTAACTTTTAAATCCTTCGCTCTAAGAGAGATATCCCCTGGCAAAATATTCCCAAGAAGGACATTTTTCATAAAGCTATTTTTATCATACTTTTCCTCATAATAAAGCTTTGCATTCATTATGCTTAGACTAACAAGCTCCATAGCTGTTTTTCTTTGTTGACAAACACCATATACTACTGCAACATAATCAAGGCTAGCGCGTTTTGTAACCTTCATAAAGGTTGCATTTTCACTCTCTGCATAAAACTCATTTGAATTAATGAAATCAACAGCCTCATCGTTGCATTCGCCGATTGCACCCATTCTTGTGCTAGCTAAAACTAAACCATATGAATCTGTAATATCCACATCACAATCTAATATTTCTTTAATACGATAAACTAATGTTTGGAAAACCTTAATAGCCAAAAAATATACCCCCGTTCTTTATTTTACAACCCTTTAAAGGAGGTTCGAACAATTTTTGTATTTACTTATACCATTATACAACATATTTTTTACTGTGTACAAGGTTTTAGCTAAATAAACAATTAAAATTACAATTTTTGGTTAATATCCCGAAATGGTTTACTTTTAATTATCCCGCTAATCGCTAAAGGCTATTACTCTTCCTGAAAAAACCTGTGTAATGGTATCAAGTAGTTCCTTATTCTTAATCTCTGCAATATTGTGAATAATAATCTGTTTTGGTGCAGCTGATATTAAAAAACTAATTAAAAGATCTTCTTCTTTAATTATACCGTCATAATCTTCTGATAAATCATTTATCCATTGGTCTGAAATTCTCTCCATATTTTGATCGTATATTGAAAAACTCGAATTCTTCTCTGCTATTACATGTACACAGATAAATTTTGGTTTTTGCATTTGAACAAAACAAGTAAGGAGCTTTATGAACTCTTGATATTCCTTTTCAATTAAATATTGCCTTACCGCCCAATCCACTATTTCCTCAAGCTCATCTACATATTCTTGCATCCTGAATGTCACAAAGCCTTCAAGAATTATATGATTGTTTTGATCGAGAAAATCTGAAAGGTCCTTTGTCACCATATTTTTTCTTCTCATTCTAATAATGGTATCAAAAAAATCCTTTTCACTTTCCTTAATCTTATCTTGGGCTATTAGTATTATATCCCTACGTTCATCTGCTCGTAAATAACCATAGTCTTTTTTCGTTATTCGATTCAACAACATACCATCATAAGCAGTCATTAAATAGTCTGCTAGTACTTGTGATAATTGTTGAACAAAAGATTTATTCTCTCTGCTTTTTTCTTTTTTTGTGCACGCTACAGCAATAAGTCCGTCATCATGCTCCTGGTTAACCTTGAATACCTCTCCATCCTTATTGACCTCAATTAACTCTTTTTTTAAAAAATCCAAAAGCTTACTCGCACCGTCTCCGGCTACAATTTGGACAGGCTGCATATTTTCACGCTCCCTTTCATACGTGTATTATATGAAGGTCTTAAAGTGCGTATTCTGTCACGCAGCATGTAAAAAATGTTAAGACAATTTTTAAGTTTCATAAAAGATGACTTTAACATTTTATGCCCTTCCTATACCTAATTTACAAAAAGCCAAAGCGCATTTAACCCTCAATTTTGATATGAATACGTTTTAGCTATTTCTTTATAGTATTCGTATCAATAATTGTAGGTGCTAGATCTAAAATTGTATTATAAGATCTCGCAAGCATATTTGATAAAATGTACATAAGTAGATAAGTGCGACGCATTAGTGTGTCATATATTTACGCGGGCTGGTCACAAACTACGTTTGCTGCTCGCCCAAGCAACCCGGGTCCCGCTTCGGGTGGTTTGTTTCCTTGGTGGCAAAAGCATAAACTTTTATACAGCGCTTTTAGTTGTGCGAGG
>DASRMZ010000339.1:0-10183 GCA_035647675.1 Thermoclostridium sp.
GCTTTCGCAATATAACCTAAATAATATTAGCTGTACAATATATGTTGAAAAACTATCATGCAAAAAACAATATATTTACGTCAGTACGCAAAAGATACAGTATCGCAAGGTGCTTTATTTACAAGTGGGGATGTAGCACACTTGTAAATTAAAATAAATATATAGCAATGGTCATGATATGAGGGAGGTATTGAATGAACCGTCTTGATAAACTGGAAAACAAGTCAGTACATATACTAAGAGAGACCTATGCAAACTTTCAAAACATGTGCATGCTTTGGTCAATAGGCAAAGATAGTACTGTTTTGCTTTGGTTGGCACGTAAAGCATTTTTTGGTCATGTGCCTTTTCCCTTGGTGCATATTGATACCCATTATAAAATACCTGAAATGATTGAATATAGGGACAGGCTTGCACTTGAATGGAATTTAGATATGGTGTATGGCGAGAACAAGGATGCCTTGGATAAGAAAATTACATTTCCTGATGGAAATGCAACACATATTGAATGCTGTAGATTGCTAAAAACAGCGGCTTTAAGAAACACTTTGAATGGTGAATGGCCGAGATACCGCATGAATCATACAAAAAGGGTCTATGAGGTAGATAGTAACACTGAACCCTATACAGGAGTAATCGTTGGTGTAAGGGCGGATGAAGAAGGAAGTCGCTCAAAGGAAAGATATTTTTCACCAAGAGATAGAAACAATGATTGGGATGTTGGGGATCAGCCGCCTGAATTTTGGGGGCAGTTTAAAACAGATTTTGCTCCGGGTACACATCTTCGTATTCACCCCCTGTTGGATTGGACAGAGCTAGACGTATGGGAATATATTAAACGTGAAAACATCCCTACGGTGTCGCTGTATTATGATCAGGGTCAGGGTAAAAGATATCGTTCTCTTGGCTGCTATCCTTGCACTTTTTCAGTTGATTCCGATGCGAAAAACGTGGATGATATTATTCGTGAGCTTAAAACTGGAAAATTTGCAAATATCGCCGAGCGCTCTGGTAGGGCTCAGGACAAGGAAGATGGGGGCGGTCTTGAGGAATTAAGAAAAGGCGGATACATGTAGTTTTTGTATGATGGTTTTACTAAGGCAAAGTTCCCTATTTCTATAACAAAAGATGCAATTATAAACAAATTGATTACGTTAATAAAAATCATGAAGAGGAAGGTATTTGGCATGGCTAATAGCGAGTTCTCTTTTAATGAGCAAGATTCAATGAGAAAACAGGATATGAATATAGTAATTGTAGGTCATGTGGATCACGGAAAAAGCACAGTAATAGGAAGGCTTTTAGCTGACACACATTCATTACCTGAAGGTAAGTTGGAGCAGGTAAAAGAAACTTGTAGACGTAATTCTAAACCATTCGAATATGCTTTTCTTTTAGATGCACTAAAAGATGAACAGTCTCAAGGCATAACTATTGATACGGCACGCTGTTTTTTTAAGACAGAGTTAAGAAACTATATAATAATAGATGCCCCAGGTCATATTGAATTTTTAAAAAACATGATTACAGGCGCCTCAAGAGCAGAAGCGGCACTTTTAGTCATCGATGCAAACGAAGGGGTCCAGGAGAATTCCAGGCGCCATGGGTATATGTTGTCCATGCTTGGTATTAAACAAGTTTGTGTGCTTGTTAATAAAATGGATTTAACAGAATACAATGAAAGATCGTTTAGAAGAATCGAAAGGCAATATAGGCGATTCTTAAAAAGAATAGATGTTGAACCCACATGTTTTATCCCGATTAGTGCAATGCAAGGCGACAATATAGCAAATCACTCAAAGAGAATGCCTTGGTATGAAGGCATGAATGTTCTCAAGGTTTTAGACACTTTTGAAAATGAAGAGTTACCTGAAGATAAGCCCTTCCGTATGCCCGTTCAGGATGTATATAAATTTACAAAGGGCGGGGATAACAGAAGGATTATTGCAGGTACAATTGAAACCGGTAGAATCTCTGTTGGGGATGAAGTGGTATTCTATCCCTCAGGTAAAATAACCAATATTAAATCAATAGAGGCTTTTAACAGTGATGCTAAAGAATCAATAGGAGCTGGATGGGCATGTGGTTTTACCATGCAAAAACAGATTTATGTTACACGTGGCGAAATAATGTGTCTTACAAAAGAGCTAAAGCCCAAGACTACAGGCAGAATGCATGTGAATTTATTTTGGCTGGGTAAGAATCCTTTAGTTAAGGACAAAACCTATCATTTGAAGCTGGGAACTGCAAAGGTTGGTGTCCAGCTTGAGGAAGTTCAAAGCGTAATGGATGCATCAAATCTTGTCGGCAAAAAGAGAGAACAAGTTGAGCGCAATGAGGTGGCAGAGTGCATATTATCTTTGGACAAGCATATTGCTTTTGATCTAATGGGTGATATTGCAAAAACAAGTCGTTTTGTTATTGTAGACGATTATGAGATCTCCGGCGGCGGAATAGTTATTCAAGATATGCAGGACGAAACCAGTTGGGTGCGAGATAAGGTTTTAATGCGCAACTACAAGTGGATTGGTAGTGAAATCAACGCAGAAATGCGGGCTTTAAAATATAATCATAAAGCAAAGCTTATATTTATTACCGGTGCGAAGGATAGCCCAAGGAAGGTTCTAGGAAGGGCACTTGAAAAAGAATTGTTTAATGAAGGAAAGCTTGTATATTATCTTGGAATCGGAAGTGTTGTATATGGCGTGGATGCCGATTTAATGGAAAAGAAAATGCTTGTGCATAGTAGAAAAGAGCATATTAGAAGGTTAACAGAAGTTGCTCATATAATGCTAGATGCAGGCATGCTGTTTATTATGTCGGCAAGGGAGTTAAATGCTAATGATTTAGATGTTATAAGGACTGGAATACCTGATGAAAAGATTTTTGTTATCTGGATTGGAGAAGAAAAAGCTACCGACATTCCAGTAACAATGCATATTAAGGACCCTTTAGATATGGAAGAGTCTGTTAAGCTTATTAGAGAGCAAATAGGTATTTAGCACAGGGCATCTAAAGCCCATGGCTTTTAAGGGAGGAAATATTTTGAGACTGTCACGGAAAAGTGAATATGCATTATTGGCTCTAGTGGATCTTTCGAGACAGTATGGTAAAGAGCCTTCAAAAATCATGGATGTGTCCAAAAGAAATGACATTCCAAAAAAATATTTGGAGCAAATATTTCTCCAGCTTAAAGGTGCAGGTTATGTAAGAAGCTTTCGAGGTGCAAATGGTGGATACGCACTTGCTAAGCCACCAGAAGAGATAACTCTTGCACAGATCATTCGCCTTATTGAAGGACCATTGGCATCGGTTGGCTCTGCCAGTATTTATTATTTCGAACATACACCAATTGAACAGAACAAAAAGCTACTTCAGGTATTTAAAGAAATACGTAACGTGGTGTCTGAAAAGCTTGAAGGTAAGACCCTTTCTGATTTTATAGACTAAAGCCAATGAAATGTATGACGTACTCCCGTTAGTGCACAGGTATATCTCTCTGGTTACCTGTGGATTGTAACAATTTAATAATAATTTTCAAAAAAGAGGAATTTATCTATTGCTTTTATACTATAAATATAGTAGTTTAAGTCTATAAACAATATAGACATTGAGGAGTATAAAAATGGATAAGACATTCTTCGTATTCTTGCTTGCTGGTTTCTTAGCACAAACAATAGATGGCTGTATTGGCATGGCATATGGTGTAAGCTCTACAACTCTTTTATTAAGTTTTGGCGTGCCCCCGGCGGCAGCTAGCGCATCGGTACATACTGCAGAGGTTTTTACCACATTTGTTTCTGGGATATCCCACTACAAATTAAAGAATATCAATAAAAAACTGTTTTCGTCTTTGGTTATCCCAGGGGTAATAGGTGGGATCATAGGGGCATATATACTGACAAATATTGATACAACAATTATTGGGCCAATTATAAATGTTTACCTTATTTTAATGGGGTTAAAAATCTTATACCAAGCATTTGGAAAGCCTGCACAGAAGACAATGGAAAGTATAAAAATCCAAATACTTGCTGTTGTAGGAGGATTTCTTGACGCAATAGGCGGCGGTGGTTGGGGACCTGTTGTTACAACAACCCTTGTTGCAAATGGAAATACTCCAAGGTATGTCATTGGCTCGGTAAACGCTTCAGAATTTTTTGTAACTCTTGCTCAAGCAATTACCTTTGTAACGCTTATTGGGATAGGAGAGTATTGGAAAATAATTGTAGCATTAGCGGTGGGGGGCATGATAGCAGCTCCATTTGCAGCAATACTGGTAAAGAAAATATCGCTTAAAGCCATGATGATAATTGTAGGTGTTGTAGTTACAGCATTGAACGTTCGTGGCATTATTCTTTTATTTATATAAAAAATTGAGCATTCCGTAATGTTTATAGTATACACAGCCCTCTTTATGTGTGATATAATATATATTTATCATTGACATGGCTAATTATGCTGTGTTTGATGCAATATATGTCAATGCTATTAATAATGAAGGCTTTTGCGATATAGCATCGCAAGATGCTCCAATAAAGGACAATGAGGGATTTAGTGAACTATTTAAGATTAAATGAAAGAGAGATTAGAAATTATATTGGTGATGCAAGAATAAATCATCGTGGACGTACGTACTATTTAAACAGATTTGTAGAGGATGTTGTGTTTAATCAAACCAGAGGATATATTTCTGCAGTTGTACGGGGCACACGTTTATACACGGTTAAGTTATTTGTAAATTCTAATAGTGATATCTATGCGGTAAATTGCACATGTCAATACTATAGACAGATGGAAAAGCCCTGCAAACATATTTCTGCCGTGCTTTATGAGTTAATGCGGGTTGTAGATAATCAAACAATTAGTTACAAAAACAGTCATATACCCATTAATGCTATTTTCAACAGGATGGATTCGGAAAAGACTAATTTATTGGAAGGCCATAAAGACCAAATTCATTTATACCCAACACTTCATGTATCAAAAGAGAACTCTACCATTAATGCCTTTCTTGAGTTTAAAACAGGTGTGAGCCGTTCCTACGTTGTAAAAAGTGTAGAGGAATTCTTAGATGCATGGTTCAATGGGAAAAAGCTACGTTTTGGAAATCAATTAACTCTTGATAGTGGAAGGCAGTATTATTCCGGAATAGATAAACAAATAATGGATATATTAACGGATATTTATGTAACTAATCTTGAACTACTCAATTTCGATAAAGGTAGCTATAGAGGATTGATTAGGGGGAGAAATATTATACTCACTTCGTCAAACCTTGAGAAGTATCTAGATATTATGACGGGAAATAATATTACTGCTGCGATGTTCCATAATGATGTGAATACCATACCAGTTGTGGAGGAGGAGCTTCCAGTTACATTTGAGATTAGAGACATGGACGATTGGATGTCTGTCAGATTTAGCGAGGAAAGCATCCCAGAACACCTAATACCTAACTCACCCTTTTATTATCTTAACGGTAAAATCTACAAAGCATTGGAACCACAGAGCAAGTATTTATCCATAGTTAATGAAGGGTTTAAACAGGCCGGTGCACATGAATTTACAGTGGCATCCGACTACCAAGACCGTTTTGTTTCAGAGGTTGTACCCATAATGAAAAAGACGGGTATAGTTTTTGTAAGTCCTTCATTAAAAGAGCAAATAGTACAGGAGACCCTAAAGGCTGAGATTTATCTTGATCAGTATAAAAACGGTATTTGTGCAAAGGTTGTGTTTATTTATGGTAAATACAAAATTAATCCTGCTTCGGGGCATAGTACTCTTGCGTCAGACTCGGGCTTTATTCTTAGGGATATTGAAAAAGAGCAACCTGTCATTAACATTTTAAAAGAAGGTGGCTTTTATATCGAAGACGATCAGTACTGCTTGATGGACAAAGAAAAGATTTATTTATTTGTATTTGAAAAGCTTCAAGGGCTTCAGACGGTAGCAGATGTATATTACTCTGAGGATTTTAACAAAGTGACTGTTAAAAGGAGTATCCACATAACTGGTCGTGTGTCTTTAGTGGACGATATGCTTGAGGTAACATTTAATACTGAAAATATTGATCTCGATGAGCTAAAGGGAATTCTTCAGTCGCTAAGAAGAAAGAAAAAGTTTTACCGCCTACAGGATGGTGGAATACTACCGTTAGAGCAGCATCCTGATCTTGACGCTTTGCTAAATATCGCAGACCAATTGGATATTAGTCCGAGTGATATGGATGATGGTAAGTTTTATATACCTAAATACAGAGCCTTCTATATTGATGAATATTTTGATGAAACAAACGATGGGATTATTGAAAAGACACGGGAGTTTGAGCAGTATGTAGAAAGCATCTCACAAGTAAAAAACCAGGTATATAAGCTGCCGCAATCACTAGAGAACATTATGCGAGATTATCAAAAGGTTGGTTTTCAATGGTTTAAGGCTTTAACAAAAAGCGGACTTGGTGGTATTCTTGCAGATGATATGGGCCTTGGTAAGACGTTACAGGTACTTGCACTTGTTCTGTCCGAGAAAGAAGAACGTAATCAACCTGCGCTTGTTATTGCACCTACCTCACTTGTTTATAACTGGGTTTCTGAGGCGGAAAAGTTTACACCAGAGCTAAAGGTGCTGGCAATAGTAGGAGACCAAACCCAGAGACAGCCGCTTTTAGAGCAAATTAACGAGAACGATTTAGTTATTACATCATATCCCCTCATAAGACGCGATATATCAGCATATAAACAATACCGTTTTTCATTTTGCTTTATAGATGAAGCACAGCATGTAAAAAACCATTATACCCAGTCAGCAAGAGCCATTAGAAAAATTTCAGCAAAGAATCGCTTTGCTTTAACCGGCACTCCAATGGAAAACTCTTTAATGGAATTGTGGTCGATTTTTGATTTTATTATGCCGGGTTATCTTTATTCGCAACAGGTCTTTCAAGAAAGATTTGAAAAACCTATACTAAATGAAGCAAGCAAAGAGGCAAATTCAGACTTAAGCCGACATATACGTCCATTTATTCTGAGAAGAATGAAAAAAGATGTTTTAAAGGAGCTACCTGAAAAGATAGAATCTACCATTACATGTGGCCTAACTGAAGAACAAAGGAAACTCTATAATGCTATTTTAGCACAGGCAAGGCATGAGATTGAGGAAAACATAGAGCAAAGGGGTTTTGAAAGAAGCCATATACAAATTTTAGCAGCGTTAACAAGACTGAGACAAATTTGCTGCCATCCAGCCTCTTTTATTGAAGATTATCAAGGCGGTAGTGGAAAGCTTGAGCTTCTTGATGAGCTGCTAGATGAACTTCTATCATCAGGTCATAGGGTGTTGCTGTTCTCACAGTTCACATCAGTATTGGATATAATAGAAAAAGAACTAATAAATAAAGGTATTAAATATTTTTATCTATCTGGAAAAACGCCTGCGATAGAAAGAGCATCAATTGTTTCAAGATTTAACGAAGGCGAAAGTGATGTGTTTCTGTTGTCTTTAAAAGCAGGAGGAACAGGCTTAACCCTTACAGGAGCGGATACAATCATACACTACGACCCATGGTGGAATCCTGCAGTGGAAGAACAGGCAACCGATCGTGCATACCGTATAGGGCAGGATAAGGTGGTACAGGTTTTCAAACTGATAACAAGAAAAACAATAGAAGAAAAAATTATACAGCTACAGAAAAAGAAAAAGGAAATGATAGATATGGTTATAAAGCCTGGAGAAACTATGATTCAAAGACTTACAAGTCAGGAGATAAGAAATCTGTTTGAAGAATAAATATATGAGCTCACTTGTGCTTTGGAAAGGTAAGTAAAGCTATCCAACGAGAGCTTTGAAGGGTAGCTATATCTCAAAATATAAAGGGAGTGGACTGTAGTACTATATCGGATACTGTTTCGTGGATATCACTTTAGTTGCTTGATGGAAATAGTATTGATATGCTATAATAGCATTCGTTAATCGACACTTTCTCTGAAAGGTAGAGTATTTATGTTTGATAAAATTGCTTTAATAGAAAATAAATATGAGGAAATAAATATAAAATTAACTGATCCGGAGATCATATCAGATCAGGAACAATACACTAAGCTTATGAAGGAGTACTCTGAGCTTACTGATTTAGTTGAGGAATTCCGGGAATACAAAGGCTATAAAAAAACCATTGAAGAATCAGAAGAAATGCTTGAAGAAAAGCCAGAAAAAGAGCTTAAAGAAATGATAATGGCAGAGATTGAACAGGCACAGGCGGGTCTTGAAAAGAGTACCCATGAGCTTAAATTGTTAATGATGCCTAAGGATCCTAATGATGAAAGAAGCGTTATCATAGAAATACGTGGTGGTGCTGGTGGAGATGAGGCTGCTTTATTTTCAGGCGTTCTATTTAGAATGTATACAATGTATGCGGAACGAAGAAATTGGTCATATGAGATTATTGATGCAAATGAAACAGAGCTTGGCGGTTTTAAAGAGGTTGTGTTTTCTATAGAGGGAAAAGGCGCATATAGTAGATTGAAATATGAAAGCGGTGTGCATAGAGTCCAGCGTGTTCCCACAACAGAATCAGGAGGAAGGATTCATACATCCACCGTAACAGTTGCAGTATTACCTGAAGTTGATGATCTGCCTGATGTTGAAATAAACCCATCCGATATTAAAGTGGATACGTATAGAGCGTCAGGTGCTGGTGGGCAGCATGTAAACAAAACATCATCAGCTATTAGAATAACTCATTTTGAATCGGGTATTGTTGTGACATGTCAGGATCAAAGATCTCAGCACAAAAACAAAGATAAGGCAATGCGGGTGCTAAAAGCAAAGCTATATGAAATAGCACAAGCAAATCTTGATTCATCTGTCGCAGAAGACAGAAGAACGCAGGTAGGAACGGGCGATAGAAGTGAAAGGATTCGTACCTATAATTATCCGCAAGGAAGGATAACTGATCATAGGATAAATTTATCATTATATAAAATTGAACAAATACTTGATGGCGATTTGGACGATATTATTGGTGCATTAATAACGGAAGATCAAGCACGAAAGCTTGCAGACATCTGATAAAGGCTAAAATCCCATGATTTGCTTGTGGTTACAGATGAATATGCTTTTACTCAAAGAACAGATAGGCAATATTTCAGCATTATACTTACATTTCCACTAAACGTGTAACAATTTCAGGAATTAAGCTATTAATACCTGCTCAATATTTTTATATTGAGCATTTTGCTGACCGTAAAAGAACTGCTGTCACCTGTGATATTTTCTTCTTTTGGAAGTGACGACATTGATAACAGCACCTATTAGGATGATGTGCATTGCCCAATATAGCCAAATTATAAGAAGAATTATTCCTAATAACCCACCATATATAGAAGCAAATTTAAAAAAACGGCTTATAAAGATTGAATACGCAGAGGAAAGTATTAGCCAGGAAACCGTTGAAAATGCGGCGCCAGGGATTACATCTCTTATGTTAAGCTTCTTTCGGGGTATTGTTTTGTAGAGAATTATAAAAATAATCAGTAAAACAAAAATTGAGAACTCATAACGTAAATAATCAAAAACCTTTAAAAAGGTATCGGGTGAGCCTAAATACTCAAATAATATTTCTCCGATATTACGTCCAAAAAGAAGTAGCGTCATGGATAATATTATCAAAATTATGAAAGCGGCTGTAAGAAGCATAGACAGGCCGAGCCTTTTTATTAAGGTTCCTTCTTCTATACCATAAACAGTATTAATGCTTACAATAAGCGATTGAACAGCTTTGGTAAAAGGCCATAATGAAGCAACTACTCCACTTATGGATATAAAAAAGCTCTTATTCTCCTGTGCATTTTCTAAGATCTGTAAGGTTAGTGTGTAGGTGGACTGAGGCATGAAGCTTGATAATGCCTGCATAAAAAGCGTGTCATCGAGGTTAGTCGCCCTTATTAATGTCAAGACGAATACAATAAAGGGAAAGAATGCAAGGATTACATAAAAGCAAGTTTGTGCTGCTAAAAAAGAGATTTTTGCATCTGTATAAATATGATAGCCTTTCTCAAAGAACAAATAGATTTTTTTAAATTTTTCACTCATAGTTTCTTAATCTCCACAAAATAGTTTGTATATATATTGTACAGAAAATATTCAAAATTATATCCGGAAGAATGAAATACTATTATAC
>DASRMZ010000340.1:0-2922 GCA_035647675.1 Thermoclostridium sp.
TATGGCAAATAATGCTTGTAACTTTTTCTATATTATAACACATTGCAGGAGTAATCTGTAGTTCGTCCCTATATACATTCCAAATTTCACAAAGCCTTTGAATATTGTTTCCACTCCTGCCTACTGTATAGGCGTAGAGAATTGCATTTTCATAGTCAGGAGAATAATCTATGTCCTTAAAATAAAGTTTATATTGTGATTTAGTTGTATAAAGAGTTAAATAATCGTCCAGATAAGAGTTGTCCATGTTTTCGTGTATAAGTTTAGTTGCTTCATTGCAGTTTAAGCCTCCTACATCGAATCCATCGATGAAAACATGAGGATAAATCTTATCTGAATTTAGAATAGCTTGAATATAAATAAAAACCATTATTAATAATATAAATAATACTAATAATAGAATTTTCCAAAATGAAGTGTTTTGGAATGGTTGGTTCTTATTAAACACCATATATATCACCAATATATAGTATTCAAATCAACTTTGTAAAATGCTCAATCAATATTCATTACTTCAATATTTTCAATGGCATTTTGTATTAGTTCTTCAATATTTAGTACTGATTCAAACTTTATAGTTTTTTCTAAATTAGGCTTTATTACAGGATGCTTTGCCACAAAAACCGTACAGCAGTCCTCGTAAGGAAGTATTGAGGTTTCATAGGTTTCTATCCTTTTTGATATTTCAACCACTTCGCTTTTGTCCATGCCAATACAAGGGCGGTATACAGGAAGTGTAACTGAGTTGTCAGTTACAAGTAGGCTTTCAAGTGTCTGACTTGCTACCTGACCTATTGCTTCACCTGTAACTAAACCAAGTGAGCCACTATCGAGCGCAATTCGCTCGGCTATTTTCATCATAAATCTTCTCATGATGATAGTAAGGTAATCCTGTGGACAATGCTGATTAATTGCAAGCTGTATTTCTGTAAATGGAATGATATGAAGCTTCATACCAAGGTTGTATTGTGACAAAATTTTGGTCAGTCTAATAACCTTTTCCTTTGCCTTCTCGCTAGTATATGGATAACTATAGAAGTGGACACCTTCTAATTTCACACCTCTTTTAGCAACCATCCAACCTGCAACGGGGCTATCAATGCCACCTGAAATAAGCAGCGTAGCCCTACCATTTGAACCAACTGGTAGACCATTGACACTGGGAATTATTTCAGAATATACATATGTGTATTCACGTATCTCTACATGTACAATAAAATCAGGATTATGAACGTCTACCTTTAGCTGAGGAATCTCTTTAAGTAGCACAGCACCTAAATGACTTGAAAAATCCATTGATTTTAACGGAAATGTTTTATCAGCTCTTTTTGTTTCTACTTTAAATGTTTCATGCCTATATTTTGTAAGTACTTCCTTTGTCATTCTTATAGCTTCCTTGTAAATCATGTCCTGGTCGGTTTCTAACTTTTGAACAGGACTTACAGATGAGATACCAAAAACCTTTGTAAGGCGCATGATTGCTTCATCTATAGGATAATTTTCATCGTTGGATTCAACGTATATTCTACTTTGCGACCTTGAAACAGTTATGGTACCTAAGCCGTATAAAACCTTTTTAATGTTTTTTATAAGTCTAGATTCAAACATTGGTTTGTTTGAGCCCTTTAGGAATATCTCTCCATATCTTACAAGTATAATAGTTCTCATATTTTCTCCATTTCATATATAAATCTTTTATGATGTAACCTAAATAAATATTAGCTGTGCAATATGAACACAAAAAACAGTCCTCCTGTGTTGTTAATATCTTATTATAGGTATTATATCCTTAATAGCATCAACAAACTTATAGGCTTGCTCCTCATTATTCATGCCAGAAAAGCTCAGTCTTATTGCACCTTCAATGTTTTCCTTAGGAAGATTCATTGCAGTGAGAACATGACTTTGTACATTTTTGCGGGATGAACACGCAGAGCCTATTGAAACAAAAATATTCTTTGCTTCAAGGTGGTGCATCAGCACTTGAGCCTTTACCCTTGGGAATGCAATATTTAATATACCCTCATAGCCATCTTCAGGTGAGTTAATATAAAAGGCTTCGCTAAATGCGCTGCTTATTTTTTCAATAATAATATCTCTTAACAATTTTGATTTTTTTCTATTATCCAGCATTTCGCTGTGAATTCTTTGTGTAGCTTTTGCAAACCCATATATGGCAGGCACATTTTCCGTTCCTGAGCGATACTTTTTCTCCTGCCCACCGCCATGCAAAATGGGAATGATATGGGTATTTTTCTTAATATATAATGCCCCACACCCCTTGGGACCATGAATTTTGTGCGAGCTTATTGATAAAAGATCTACATCTAGTCGCAAAAGGTTTATTGGTATTTTACCATATGCTTGGATAGCATCTATATGAATTAATGTATTTGGGTTTTTAAAACGAACTTCTCTTATTATGTCCTCGGCTTTTTGAATGGTGCCTGTTTCGTTATTGACAAGTATAAAACTAAGTAAAATAGTATCATCATCAATAGTTTCTCTAACTAAATCAGGGCAAACCTGCCCATTTGGCTCAACATCAAGATATGTTGGAGAAAAGCCTTCTGCTTCCAGGTACTTAAAGCACTCTAATACAGAAGGATGCTCAATTTTTGTTGTAACTATTTTGCTGCCTCTTCTTTTGTTTGCACGACAGATTCCTTTAATTGCCCAATTGTTTGATTCAGTGCCACTGGAAGTAAAATAAATACATTCATCTGAAACGCTAAGTGTTTTGGCAATTATCTCTCTTGATTGTTGCACAATAATATCTGCTTCATTGCCTAATCTATGAAGAGAGGAGGGATTTCCATAAAACTTTGAATATGCTTCGTTTACAGCCGAAATAACTTCAGGATATACACTAGTTGTTGCACTATTATCAAAATATATTATGTCAGGCAATGATGGCCCCCC
>DASRMZ010000341.1:0-2834 GCA_035647675.1 Thermoclostridium sp.
GTATTTGTATGCTTATTTTAGAACTATCAAAGTAAGAAAGTGAATAGAAAAGGTTGACGCATACTACTTTTTGTATGTTATGCGCCAATCTCTTTATTTTATCGTCACATCCCCAATATCGTCCAGAGTATCCTTGCAAAAGGATGGTAAGCGTATTAAAATCATTTTCAATTCTCCCTTTATGGCAAATTAACTATTGACAATTCTGTCTAATCACGATAGACTAAATATAGTCTAATGATATTCGACAGGAGGTTTATTATATGGACCCATATAAACTCGGTGAAATGGAAGAACTGTTTGCTCAATTGATTTGGAAACATGAGCCTGTCAGTTCCCGCACCCTTACGGAGTTATGTGCAGAGGCTTTCGATTGGAAGCGCACCACTACCTACACAATGCTCAGGCATTTATGTGATCGGGGGCTGTTTCAAAATATAAACAGTACAGTCAGTTCACTCATGTCCGAAGCTGATTTCAGAGCCGGGCGGGGAGAACAATTTTTAAATGAAACCTTTGGGGGCTCTTTACCACAATTTTTTGCAGCATTTACACGACGCAATAAATTGAGCAAAAAAGAAATACAAGAGATACAGCGGTTGATTGATGAGCATAAGGAGGGTTAGTAATGCTTGAAAAAATATTTTTACAGGTTCTTAATATGAGCTTTACTGCCGGCTTTGTGATAATCTTTGTGCTGATAGCGAGGCTGTTTTTGAAAAAGTCACCTAATGTACTGAATTATAAAAAACCTGCGTTTTGGATTGTAATTATCACCGTGTCCGTAGTGGTTGGTCTTTGTTTGGGACTAATGATGAACCCAAAGTCCTCAACGACATTTAATGGTTCATCTTATCGTGTTGAAAAAATTCTATACGAAGCACCTATGTACTCATTTAGCTTTACATTGGATACGGCGCCTCAGTTCTTTATTACATCCGACTATCAGCTTTACAGTAAGCAGGTAACCGATGAAGATTGGGTTATGCACGATGGATTATATCGCCACAAAATCGCCAGGCAGGATCTATACGCACTATTCAACCCACTTTATAATGATGTTCGTGAAAAAATCGACCAATCAAAATTGATTTATCGAGCTGATACAAACGATGATAATCAAACCTTCTATTTGGTAGTTCAACTTAAAAGCGGAGATATATTATTGGCAATAGGATACGATAATGAAGATAATCGTCACATTCGCTGGCTCTTTAGATTAGAAGAAATAGGTGACAGAAGTGGATTCGGGCTAACAGATCAGGAGATTGCCCACATGTTGGGATATTCTTCCGCGTACTGCTTCTCCACTTATGAGATGGATAACGGACTATATATCATCGGTTTTCTAGCAAATGGAAAAACGGAGCATTCGGACATCGGAGCCGGTCTGTTCCAATTTAGAGACGGAAAATATCAACTTATCAGTCAAACCATCCATAAAGGTCAGGCTCTTGAACAGGATCGTATCGCTCAAGGGATGCTCAATACCCCCTCCAACAAATATTACGATATCATATTGAGCAACAATGAAAATTTAGCAGAAATCAGGCGCACCTCGGGCGGTAAAGTCACTAGCGAAAAGGTTGATCGTGTAAATCCAAACATGACTGTAATAGAGCTGCCTGAAGCATTGAGCGATACAACATACACATTCTATGATGCAGCCGGACAGCAAATTCATGAGTATATCCCTAAGACTACAAATGTAGAACCTTTTGCAGATTACCCTGAAGACTATTCCCCCGAGCAAGGGGAAATCATATCATAGAAAAACTAATATAATTGCAATACCGGATGCTAGGCTGGGCTACCATGTTTTTGTATATGGTAGCTCGACTCTTTATCATTACATCCCCAAAATAGTCCGGAGTATCCTTGCAAATAGGTGGTAAACGGATTTTTTGTTTTCATGGAAACTTATCACTTCTAATGTTTACATTAAGCTGATTGAAGCAATTAATTGATTATGGTAAAATTATCTGGTAACGATATCGCAAAAAATAAGAGGTAAATACATATGACAATTTATAATAAATTCAACAAATTAAATATTGATACTATGCCCCTAGGCTTAGAACAAGGGAATAACGAAAACCTATATTTCTGCACCCCTAAAGGTGCAAAAATTATAGGCTGGTCAGGCGTTGACGGCATCCATTTTTGCTTTATACATGGGCTTGGAGAGATGGTATTTGCAGTCAGCCCCATGAATACGCCCGGGAGCTATGTGTATCCACTGGCAAGTACTTTTTCTGATTTTCTGTGCCTCCTTCTTGCTTGCGGCAATACCGTGGCATTAGAACAGGTACATGACTGGAATCAGGAAGAGTTTGACATCTTTTTAGAAGACAATCCAATTACCAAAGAACAATTATCAGTGCTGGATACCATTTCTGAAAAGCTATATCTTCAGCCAATAGACCACCCTTTCAAATATATCAAACAATTGCAAACTGACTTTGATTACAGCAAAATTAAATTCACAAAAGACTACGAAGACTTTATTCCACCAGAGCCAACGCTTCCCGAATGGAGGGTATATTTTGACGGTAACTTCTGGGGACATGATTGTGGTCAAAGAGCTGGCAAAGAGATTCCCATAGATATTCAGTTTTCTGTGAATAATAAAACATGGCATATTCCATCACTTTATAGCTGCAGCAAGGGATTAGTGATTGACTTTTGTGTGAAGATCCCAACAGAAAGCATACAAAAATTTATCAACAAGTGGAACCTTTCTCCAGAACATGATTACTCTGATTTTACGAAAGAACAGCAAATACAAATTGAAACTGAAAATCCTATGGCAATCAATATTAGCCCGGAGATTA
>DASRMZ010000342.1:0-4530 GCA_035647675.1 Thermoclostridium sp.
GTAGCCACAAGATCCTTTGGTGGAATTGGAATATTTGCAATACCTGAAATGGGAAGGTTCTACAGACATGTATTAATCGAAAAAAGATATCCACACCATGGCGCAGTAGCATTTACACACTGTGGTAAGGCTTTGTTCTCAATATTTAAGTTCCTTGGTATAGAGGATGTCTCCTTCAATCAACCTAAGAATATGCTTTATAAGTCTGAGAACCCATTTGCATGAGTCTATAATGTTTTCTTTGGGCAAGTTATATGGTGATCATGTAGCTTGCCCTTTTAATTTAACGTCACTTAATATATGGAGGGATTATTTTGCAAAAAGCAGCTTTTATGACTGGTATTAATAAAATTGAGTTACGAGACATAGATATGCCGAAACCCGGTAAAAACGACGTCGTTGTAAAAATGGAATATGTCGGAATCTGTGGCTCTGATACGCACTACCTTGAACATGGAAAAATAGGAGATTTTGTGGTGCAAGGGGATTTCATCCTTGGGCATGAATGTGCTGGAACCATCACAGAGGTTGGAGCAGATGTAAAAACTTTAAAAAAGGGAGATCGTGTTGCACTAGAGCCTGGCTGTACTTGCGGCCAATGTACATTCTGTAAGACAGGCCGATATAATCTGTGCCCCGATGTAGAGTTTCTTGCAACACCACCATACCATGGCTGTTTAATGAACTATATTTCTTTTCCTGAGAATATGTGCTTTAAACTGCCCGATAATGTAACCACCAAAGAAGGCGCTCTTGTTGAGCCACTATCGGTGGGTATTCATTCTGCAAAACAAGGAAATGTATCATTAGGTGATCGGGTTGTGATCCTTGGTGCAGGGTGTATCGGATTGGTAACCTTGCTCGCATGTAAAGCATTTGGCGCTTCAGAGCTTATATTAGTGGATGTTGCCCCAAAGAGGCTTGAGTATGCTAAAAAAATTGGTGCGACACATATTATCAATGCCGCACAATCCGATGTACTTAAAGAAATTGACGCGTTAACCCAAGGCAACGGTGCAGACATTGTCATTGAAACGGCTGGCGCTGTACAAACCTATGCCCAGACACCTTATATTGTCGGTCGCGGTGGTACAATTGTATTGGTCGGTCTTGCTCCCGAGGATATAATAGAATTTAACTTTGCAAAGATGATGAATAAGGAAGCAGAAATTAAAACTGTATTCCGTTACAAAAATGTTTATCCACAGGCAATTAATGCAATTTCAAGCGGATTAATAGATGTAAAATCAATAGTTACACATGAATTTGATTTTGAAGACACAGCTAAGGCCTTTGATTATGTCATTAATAATAAAAATGATGTTGTAAAGGCAGTCATTAAGTTTTAGCAAAATACAGCATTTTGTGATGCTACATCGCAAAAGCCTAATATAAAAAGAGGTGAATGAAATGATACATAACCCTATACTTCCAGGGTTTAACCCCGATCCGGCAATTATTCGGGTTGGCGACGATTATTATATAGCCACATCATCCTTCGAATGGTTCCCTGGCATTCCAATTTATCATTCAAAGGATCTGGTACATTGGAAATTAATAGATTATGCGTTGAAAAGCAAGCAGCATATTGATTTGACATGTCTGCCACCTTCTAAGGGTGTTTGGGCTCCATGTTTAAGCTATTGTGAAGCTGAAAAGCGCTATTATATGATATATTCCAATGTGTACAACACAAATGAGTTGCAATTTGATGTAGATAATTTTCTTATATGGTCAGATAGCATACACGGTCCATGGAGTGAGCCTGTATATATCAATTCCAACGGTTTTGATCCGTCGATCTTTCACGATGATGACGGCAGAAAGTGGGTTATGAACCAAGAGCGTGATTTTCGCCCCGGACACCAGACCAAGCGACCCATTCTTTTGCAGGAATACTGCCCACAACAAAGAAAACTGATTGGTAGACCCATACGTCTTACTTATGGTGCAACTAAACGAGGGTTTACCGAAGCACCGCATATTTATAAACGTAACGGCTGGTATTATCTGATAACTGCTGAGGGTGGAACAGGATACGGTCATTGTGTGGCTCTGCTTCGCAGTAAAAAGGTTACGGGTCCATACGAAGCTTACCCAAATAACCCCGTCATCACTTCGTGTACACAAGAGTTTGAAATGCGTCCGGAAATCAACTACGCCATGTTGGATTTATATAATCCTGATGTGGTTATTCAAAAAGCCGGGCATGGTTCACTGGTGGAAACTCAAACTGGAGAATGGTATATTGCTCATTTGTGCGGTAGACCTGTCATGCCTCAAAAAAGGTGTGTCCTTGGTCGTGAGACGGCAATTCAAAAGGTGGAATGGACAGATGACGGCTGGCTTCGTATGGCTGATGGAACCAATATAGCTAAAGATCATGTACCTGCTCCCCGTCTGCCTGCTCATCCGTTTCCAAAGGAAAGCCCTCGCTGTGACTTTGATAGTCCTACTTTGGATTTGCATTTTTGCACACCACGCAATGAAATTACTCCAGATTGGGCAAACCTAACAGCCCGCCCAGGATATTTGCGCCTGCGCGGTCGAGAGTCGCTGACAAGCAATCATCATCCCAGTCTAATAGCCAGACGGTTGACTTCACTTAATGCTACAGTAACCACCAAAATGGAGTTTTCAGCTGACTTTTACCAACAACTTGCTGGACTTACATTCTACTATGAATCCTCCAATTTCTACAGCATTTATAAAACCTACAGTGAGGAGCTTGATTGCAACATTGTCTGTGTTAATGGTCTTGTAAACCGAGAATATGTTGATGGAGATAATGCTTATGCAGTTGTGGAAAAGGAAGCCCCCTTGTATCTTAGGGCACAGGCTGATAAAGATGGTCTGCAGTTTTCCTTTAGTACCGATGGCAAGTTATTCAACAATTTGGGTCCTGTATTTGATTTGACCACTCTTTCGGATGAGGCTAGCTGTTTTGGTGAATTTACCGGAACTTTTGTTGGTGTTTTTGCACAGGACAGTCATACAAGAGAAAAATATGCTGATTTCAATTACTTTGAGTATATCGACAACCTTTAGGGTGATTTGGTAAAAATTGTATTGCCGATAAGGCTCTTAAAAGGTATAATAAAACATAATTATTTATGGGGGTATTTGCAATGTTTAAAAAAGAATATCTAACTATTCCAAACATTCTTTCATTATCCAGAATAGTATTATTACCGATTTTGTTTATTTTTATTTCACTTAGGATGTATCTTACCTTTACCGTCGCATATGCAATTTTGGGCATGACCGATATGTTTGATGGAATGATTGCAAGAAGATTTAATATGGAAACCGATATTGGTAAACTGTTAGATTCAATTGCAGACATGGTTTTTTTCCTTTCCTCTGCTTACTTCATACATATACTATATACCGATTTTTTAAGTCCTAATATGACTTTATTCTTTGTATTTATTGGTATTATGTTATTATCCTTTGTTGTTTCATATATCCGCTGTGGTAAGGTAATACTTATGCATAACTTTCTAGCAAAGCTGTGTGCTGTATTGGTTTATTTTCTTGTTATTTCATCATATCTTATGAATACAACACTTTTAATTACCTTTATAATTGCTCTATATATCGCTGCCTTTACAGAGGCAATAATAATGTTTATCAAATTTGGTGATGTAGATCCCGACACTCTTTCAATATTTAGTCTTATGAAATCAGACAAATAAGGGTCATAGCACACCATTACCTTAACATTTTATTGGTAGACGATAAAAACTGAAATTCCCCCTTTTGGGGGCAACAAAAAAGTATAGATGATACAAAAAACCGACATAGCTGTAAGATGTAGCAATGCCGGTTTTTTCTTGTCTATTGTTCACTATTATAATTTATTTAATTATGCTTTTCCTGCGCAACCTAGAACATTTATAAGTTTGTTCTTAACAAGTTCTTGGATTTCGCTTCTTGCTGGACCAAGGTATTTTCTAGGATCGAATTCACCTGGATTTTCAGCAAATACTTTACGAACTGTTGCTGTCATTGCAAGACGAAGATCCGAGTCAATATTGATCTTACATACTGCCATTGAAGCAGCCTTGCGAAGCATGTCTTCTGGAACACCCTTTGCACCTGGCATCTGCCCACCATATTTGTTAATGGTATCTACATATTCAGGTACAACTGAGGAAGCCCCATGTAAAACAATTGGGAAACCTGGTAGTCTTTTTTGAATATCTTCAAGTATATCAAAGCGCAATTTTGCATCGCCTTGGAACTTGTATGCACCATGGCTAGTTCCGATGGCTATGGCTAATGAGTCAACACCTGTGCGTTCAACAAACTCTTCTACTTCTTTTGGGTCAGTATATGATGCATCCTCTGATGATACATTTACATCATCCTCAACACCTGCTAAACGTCCTAATTCAGCTTCTACTACTACGCCTTTTGAATGAGCATAGTCAACTACTTGCTTTGTTATCCTAATGTTTTCTTCAAATGGATGATGCGAAGCATCTATCATAACTGAAGTAAATCCACCATCAACACATGATTTAC
>DASRMZ010000343.1:0-2288 GCA_035647675.1 Thermoclostridium sp.
GTTATTAGTCTTACTTTCATACGTCTCTTAAGTCTTTTACTTTGTTCCACTTCCTGTGAGCTTCCTTGTCGCCGATTGACAGCAACTCGTTAATACGTTTCACCCCATGCATTATTGATGAGGGAGTTCTGTTTACTTCTCTTGCTATCTTTGAGTAGTTGCGTACATGTTTATCGTACCTCAACTTGTAATAGACAAACCTTATCTCTGCAATTTCGGGTTTCTTGTTCTTCTCGATAATCTGCTCGGGAGTTACCCCCATTAGTTCTGCGTACTTGTGTATCATGCTTTTAATTTATATCTGTTAATCAACTCGTTTATTACTACATCATCATCATCCAATTCAGGAGGGAATGATATTTTCATCTTGCTGCCTAAAGCTATCTTTGCCTCAACCTCTTCTGCCATTTCAATTAATTCAAAGGCAGGTATTGCAGCTAATTGCGTTTTTAATGTCCTCATTCTATTTCATACATTTTAAAATACCTATATGCTGCCCTCTCATCAAAGCTCTTTATTTGCTCGTAGAGGCGTTTTTGTTTTCTTCTGAAGGTTATATCCATATCATACTTATTATGGCAGCTGCGACAGCCTATAGCTAAATTCAGAGGGTTTGTCTTGTGTTGCGGATATGTACTCCGTGGAAGGAGGTGCATAAGATCATTTGCTCCATACTTCCCACATATCACACAAACAGGCTTCATTCCCTCTTTTATTTTAGCTAGCGTGCGGTTATCCTTCGCTTGTCTCTTGCTTATCTGCTTTATTCTCATCCTTCATCCTTTCGTATTCTTCTCGGGTTATAGCATTCTTAAATGATTCTTCTCTTCCCCTGTCTCTTCTCTCTGCGTCCCTCCTTGTTTTTATCTTGTCAATCTCTGTGCTTCTCCAAGCAAGAAATTGCCCAAATGCACCTGTTAGCTTTAATGGGTCAACATTTCCATAAAACTCACCCAAGTCTCCACTTTTAAACTTGTGGAAAAACACGAGTATCTCACTTGCTTTTAAATAGGGTGCTTTTGTTACAATCACATCAGTTAGCATCTGCATCTGCTCAAAGGTCATCTTGTTGCTTACTCCTGTAAACTTGTTTAAGTTCTCTAGCTGGATGGAGAACCATGCCCTCACACCCTTTATTCCATAAGCATACTCTAGCTGTCGTAGCGTTGGTGCTTCTCCAAAAAACGACCTCTCCAGGTTGGATGCAGCCGCAATCTGAATATCAGGGTTAAATCTTATCCCAAACTCTTTGATGTTTCCATGAGCGGCTATAATCTCTTGTTTCTTATTGTCAAGCCATTCCTGTTTCTCTGGCAAGTTCGAAGATCTGTTGTTCTCTTCTTGCTGTTTCACTATCTGTCCTATTTTTTTCATTTTTACCTCCTTTCAGTTCAAATATTCCTGCCCAATTATTGGCAAAGGATTGCTCTATTATATTTTTTGCCGCCGCAACATCCCCTCCGCTCAAATTTTTAAGCTTAGTGGTAAATGCTTTTATGCTGCGTTCATTTTTGTAGCTTTCTCTTCGAGCTTTCTTATATTCGAGCCACTCTAAAACTACCTCCTCCCATTCATCGCTTAGTTCAAGTTTTTCAACCACGTTCTTCTTCTTTACATTCTCTACATTCTTTACATTCTTGTATGTGTTACGTGGCTGTTTAATGGCTGTTACGTGGCTGTTACGTGGCTGTTTAATGGCTGTTACCTCATCATCATCAACATCTTGGTAACTTTCATAGTTACAGATGGTTATAATTGAATAATGGTTGTTACTTTCTATATTCACCATATCCATATCTTGTAGTTTATGAATCCACTTATACACGGTTGAACCGTTTATATTAAGCTCTTTTTCAGCTGAATGCCTTCCAAATATAAATGAACCTTTTACTACTGTGACTGTTCTCTCACCCTTTCCTATTTTAATTGGGATAAAGCGTTTTTTATGAGAAGCTTTCATTAAGCACCAAAGCCATATTTTTAAACCTATTTGGCTTGCGAAAATCTCGCTGTCTAATAATTTTCTGTGTAGTTTTATCCATCCATTGTCCATGTCAAAATAGTGTTAATTGCCTTAAAAATGGGTCTAATCTTTCTTCTGCTATCTTTACGTAGTCATCGCTCATTTCGCTACCTATAAATCTTCTACCTGCTCTTATTGCAGCTTCTGCCGTACTTCCTGTTCCCATAAATGGGTCGTAGATGATACCGTCTTTCGGGCATCCTGCAAGTATTGGCTTAACTAAAAGGCTGTCATTGTAACTTGCGTAATGTTTTGCCGAACTTGG
>DASRMZ010000344.1:0-5504 GCA_035647675.1 Thermoclostridium sp.
GGATAATATAAAATACTTTAAACGTTATTGGACACTCTATCTTTTACTATTACTTCCCGTTACATATTTCATTATCTTTAAGTACATACCAATGGCTTACATTCAAATTGCATTTAAAAAATATAGTATAGTTCAAAGTCCTTGGGAAATGCCATGGGCTGCCAACAACGGTTTTGAATATTTTATTAAGGCTTTTTCGAATCCTGATTTTCTACTCGCACTTCGCAACACAATAGTTCTCAATGTGCTTGATTTAGTTGCAGGTTTTCCTGCACCAATAATATTAGCACTTGTTTTAAATGAATTAAAATATCCAAAATTTAAGCGTATTACCCAGACAGTTGCTTATATGCCTCACTTTCTTTCATGGGTCATAATCTCTGGTTTAGCTTTGCAACTGTTAGCTCCTTCAACTGGACTTGTAAATATCGTCTTGAATCGTATAGGGTTTGAATCTATTCCATTTTTAAATGACTCAACCCATTGGGTATGGACCTACATATTGCTTGGCATATGGCAAAGTGTTGGCTGGAATGCAATTATTTATCTGGCTGCGCTTACAAATATTAATCCTGAGCTATATGAGGCATCTGCAATAGATGGAGCTGGCCGGTTTAGAAAAATGTGGCACATTACATTGCCTGGCTTAAGACCTACTATTGTCACGCTTCTCATACTAAGTTTGGGACGTATTTTGGGGAGCGATTTCGATCGTCCGTATGCACTGAGTAATAATCTTGTCAGGGATGTTTCTAGTGTTATCGCCACCTATGTTTATTCATATGGTATAAAAGGACTACAATTTTCACTGACAACAGCAGTAGGATTGTTCCAGTCGGTTGTATGTGTTATTTTCTTGTTCACTGCAAATGCATTAGCACAAAAGTTTGGTGAACGCGGCGTTTGGTAAGGGGGTTAGATTATGATTAAAACAAATAAAACAACATTCGGTGACGTCATTGTGGTATTTTTGTGTTGCCTACTGATCTTAGTATGCCTTTTGCCCATCCTAAACATTTTTGCAAGATCTCTTAGCTCTTCGGAAGCGCTCGTACGCAATGAAGTAACACTCTGGCCAAAGGGTTTGAATTTCGATGCATATGAAATGGTACTCAATGATTCAAAGTATACTTGGTCACTTTTATGGACGGCCATAATAACAGTTGCAGGAACCCTTCTGTCTATGTTGATGACAACAGTTTGTGCTTATCCACTTACATATGACCATCTCAAGGGACGTAAGCTTATCAACGGAATGATTATTTTTACCATGTATTTTAACGCAGGAACAATTCCAACATATTTACTGCTAAAAGACATTAACCTACTCAATAAACCGGCAGTACTAATTGTTCCATATTGTCTTAGTGTATTTAACATGATCATTATGCGTAGCTTCTTCTATGGTATACCTGAAAGCTTACGCGAGTCTGCTGAGATAGATGGCGCAGGCCCCATCCGTATACTTGTAAGTATATACCTACCTCTGTCGACACCCGTAATAGCAACACTTTCACTATTTTATGCCGTCGGAAGATGGAATGGTTTTTCAGACGCACTAATGTATATGAATAAAAGAGAATATTGGCCCATACAGTTATTGCTTTATAATATTTTGAACAGCATTACAAGCATTGACATTGCAACACAAGAAGGCTTCTCAAGACCCGGGCTTTCCGATAGCATCAAGGCTGCTACTGTCACATTTGCAACAGTACCCATTCTATTGGTTTACCCATGGGTTCAAAAATATTTTATCTTTGGATTAACTTTAGGTTCAGTAAAAGGTTAAAACGTTTTCAAGGCACTTTGTGTCTAAAAATAAATATTCAGGAGGATTGTCATGAAAAGAACTATATCTTTTATAATCATCGGTATCATGCTTATGACGCTTTTTGCAGCTTGTGGACCTATTACCCCACAAACTGGGCAACCAGTTAAAGAGCCTACAAAAGCAGCAACTCAAACACCAAAGGATGACGCAGAAATAGTTGACGGAAAGTTTGTTAAAACAAGGAAAATCACTGTAGAAATTTATGACCGCGGTAATGATGGAGGAAGTAAACCAGAAGACAACTTCTATACAGACTTCATTAAAGAGGGTATGTTACGCGACCATAATGTAGAAGTCACCTTTGTAGCAGTTCCTCGCTGGACTGAGACAGATGTACTAAACAATTTACTGGCTGCAAGCGATGCTCCAGATGTTTGCGTCACATACAGCTATTCGACCATTCAAACCTATGCTAACATGGGCGGGGTAATTGATCTTGCTCCTCTTCTTGAGGAAAACAAGTCAATGTTACCAGATCTTTGGGATCTACTTGGTGATGATAATATCTATTATGATCTGGATCCTACAGAAGGTACACTTTGGGCAATTGAAGCTATTAGAGCACAGGTTCCAAGAATAAGCACCTTTGTTCGTGAGGATTGGTTAAAAAAGCTTGACATAGCTGAGCCTACTTCCCTTGAAGAATTTGAAAATATGATTTACACATTCCAAGATAGTGCTTCTACGCTTCTTGGTGCAGACGCTGACAAAGTGGTTCCATTTTCACTCAGCTTTGATGTTGGCTGGACTGCTAGCAACTTGCTTATGTCATATGTGCCTGATGCAACCTCCGACAAAGACTTTTACGTTAATGGCTTTGAAGATAGAGGATTACTATGGCCTGGCTATAAGGAAGGTCTTCGCAAACTGAATGAATGGTATAATGCTAAGCTCATATGGCAAGATTTCCCACTTTATAAAGATGGTGACACCACAGAAGCTAATATGATGAAGGCAGGTTATGTTGGCTCTATGTTGCAGAATTGGGATAATCCTTACCGTGACGGTGAAGAAGGTATCCATGCAAATCTTCAGAGAATTTCACCTGATACTGCATATATTGCTATTGATCCTTTCCCAAACGATGCTGGTAAATACAAAAAGCTAATTTATTCGAGTACCGACCGTAAAGTATTCTTCCCATCCACTAATAAGGAGCCTGTAGCTTCTCTACTTTATGTGAATTGGCTTTCAAAATTTGAAAACCGTAGATTCCTCCAGATCGGTGAAGAAGGCGTTACTCACGAAGTAATGTCAGACGGCTCAATCAAAACCATCGCTGCTTCTGGTGAGAAAATCATGAACTCTGGTAATAACATTGACTACACTATCACCATCAATGGCTTGGATTTGGGCGATACAGATTTGACCACTAGATCATTAGCTCTTGGGTACGCTGGTGTTGACGCAAGATTTATCCAAAAATCTTTCAATGCTGCTATGAATGATGGCTTCTCTCCTAAACCTTTTAATGTTGGAGAAATAAAATCTGAAGAAGGTATGGGACAAGTACTTAAAGATAAACGTGATGAGCTCTTTGCACAAGTTGTTACTGCTCCAGCAGCAGATTTCGACTCAGTATATGATAGATACTTTCAGGGTTATTTAGACGCTGGTGGGCAAGCTATTATTGACGAACGTTTAGCTGCATATGAAAAGTATTACGAATAAGTTTGAATTCCTGGGATAACATCAGAAAGTTATACATGGATAAAGAATTTTATAAATAAGATGGTACTTCAATAACGTACTTATCAAGAGGGCGGAGCTTTTTAGTTCCCCCCTTTTTTTATGTTTTTATATTAAAGCCTTCAGCGAAAGCGTATTTTATAAGCCGGAAATGTGTTTCGTCACAGTATTTGCACAATTGCTCATTAAGCTTACAGAGCATACAAAGTTAAAGTTATTGCTCACTGCATTAATATTTCCAGACATAGGTATGGAGTAATTGCATACAACTTCTTTGCTTGTTATAATATTGATAAATATAATAATTTTTAATATATGGCTTTTGCGGTTTATCTCTAATAAATAATAGCGGTACTCTATGTGGTAAAAAACTTTCATGCATACTGCAATATATTGTATAGCGGTACGCTAAATATGAAGGATTGCAAAAGACTCAAATAGAAAATATACGAAAGGCTATGATCTAGCTTATGCTAGATCATTTATAAGACAATATGGCGGTAGAAATTGAAAGAAAATATCTTGTAAAAGATTTATCATTTAAAAAATTGTCAACTGGCGTTCTATATAAACAAGGTTATTTGTCCGAAGATTCAAATAACACAGTACGCATACGAATTATTGGGACAAAGGGGTTATTAACAATTAAAGGTCCAACTATAGGTATTTCACGTGCAGAATATGAATATGAAATACCTATAGCTGATGCAGAAGAAATGATGGAAAGTATGTGCTTAAAACCAGTTATTCAAAAATATAGATATACTTTTAAATATAAAGGATTTACTTGGGAGGTTGATGAGTTTCTACAAGAGAACAATGGCCTCATTGTTGCAGAAATTGAATTAAAGGATGAAAACCACATCTTTACAAAGCCCGACTTTATCGGCGATGAAGTTACCGATGATCATAGATATCGAAACTCATATTTAGCCCTACACCCTTATAAAACTTGGTAGGTATATCTTTATCCGTCAATAAGCTCACTAAGAAACTTAACTATATCATCAGTACTTGGTGGACAGCCCTCTAAATGTGTTTTAAAGCAAGAGGTGCAATTTCCAATACCAACTTCGCCTTTATAGCCTTTGTAAGCCTGTCCTATGCATATCTGATCTACAATATTGTCGGTAAGCCCCATTTCATCAAGTTTTTCCATTGCACTTGTAAGATTACTATAGCATGCCGAACAAGCATCAGCTTCATCTACCATACCCATATATTTTTTATCTCTTTGCACTACTTTAAATTCATCTTCCTTTGAATGCCCGTCATAAATATATACGATATCAGTATCATCATTTAAAAGGCTTCCAACGCCTTCATCCTTCGCCATTCCAATATATTTTATATCTCCGTGTTTATAACCAAGAACATTAGCAGCATAGCAATCCATTAATACTGGGTCGAAACCCGCTACTATCCTGTTCATTTCCAGCGGTCTTCCACCCTCTTCAAAATAAGGATCTGGGCATATTCCATCGGCAATAATCAAATCCTGCTTTACAAGTGCATTCAAATAAGCTATTGGTTTATGTAAACCCATTGTATGAAATCTTCTTTTCTCTGTGTCAGGTATGACCCCTTTTAGGTTTTTAAGTGCACATGTTATTTTTGTCTGACAATGACCTTTAATTAAAGGAACATTAATAAGATAATCCACATCAAAAACTGTTTTGCATATATTTAGTTCAACCTCTTGGTGGGTTTTAGTTACGTATCCATCATCCTTCAAATCCACTAAAGGTATATTATATTCTTTTGAAAGTCTTTCATATCCACAAACCTTGAAAGCCCTTTTTGTGCTATCTCCCACCCAGGAGCCTTCAAGAATTGTTATATTCTTGTATCCATTATCTAATAGATAAATAATAATTCCCTCCACAATTTCAGGATGTGTGGTAGCACCCTCGCTTGCAGGAGAAGCGCATACAAGGTTTGGTTTAATTCCAATATTAATACCCGTATCCCTACCTTGCAA
>DASRMZ010000345.1:0-5979 GCA_035647675.1 Thermoclostridium sp.
GATATAATCATACTGTACCATCTCTATCACCTTTATTCCCCCAATACAATGATCTTCAACAAAATCATTATACAGGGTTTGTGTATGAGGTGGTACACTTTTCCTTTAGCAGAACGCTAAAACTGGTACACTTTTATTTTAGCATTAGCACGGACTATCGAAAGCAGTGGAATAGTATTTAAAATACATAGGGTCCAGGCTTTATTCCTATTATTTTAGTGAAAAAGTCAAGATATATCATAATTCTACCACGAATCCAACTCTGGATAAAGCGTTTTGTATACAAAATAGATTCTGTTGATACGAACTAGATAGTTTTCGGTTTCCTTATATGGCAATGATATAATCTTTGAGGCATCCCATTTTACATCACCTGAATTGATCCATTTAAATACATTTCCTTCGCCAGCATTATACGCAGCCAAGGCTAACTCATCGTTTCCATCAAACCGCTCTAATAAATATGTCAAATACCAGCATCCAAACCTGATATTTAACTCAGGGTCTGTTAGCATATCTGTTGTAAACTCATTTACGCCCAATTCAGATGCTATCCATTGTCCAGTTTTATCAGTAACCTGCATCAATCCAACTGCGCCTTTAGGGGATACTACTTTTTCTCTAAAATCACTTTCTGTTTTAACTACAGCATAAACCATAGTTACTTTTAACCCATTTTCTGCAGCATGTTTTTTAACGACTTCTAAATACGGAGTTGGAAACATACGCCTCAATAATGAGGGTGCGAACGTAAAAATTAATATAAGAAAAATTAAAATACTGCTAATATATAAAAGCCTTCTTTTATGAATGACCACTGTCCTCATTCTTAAGTAAACCCCACACCTTTTCTTCTAATTCATTTAGTTTTCCATCATTATATATTACTTGTTCGGCAATTGAAATATACTCATCATCTGTCATTTGGGATTCAATTCTTTTTTTAGCTTCTTCATAAGTTAAACCACTTCTTTTCATAACTCTGTCAATACGTATTTTCTCGCTTGCCAAAACCACCCATACAGTATCCACAATGTCTAGAAATCCATGCTTAATAGGAACAATAGCCTCAACTGCTACAAGGTTTTGTTGTGCGCTGCGAAGCTGGAAGATTAGTTCGTTAATTCTGTCGGCAACAGCTCCATGAGTTATTTTATTTAAGTATAATAGTTGATCGTTGTCGGAAAAAACTATTTTGGCTAGCTCTTTGCTGTTGATTCTCTCATCTTCTGCTATTATTCGGGTTCCAAAGTGTTCTATTATTTTTTTATACGCAGGCATATGCGGCTGCATGATTTCTTTTGCTATATCATCGGCAAATATAAGGTTTGCGCCATGTTCTTTTAAAATTCGAGCAACAGTACTTTTCCCTGAACCAATGCCCCCTGTAATACCAATTACATGCAAAATCTACACCCATTTCTATTGTAAATTATATTTAATGACCAATAATATTAATGTTATTGGTCAAATGACTTTGAAGTTTTACACACAACACTTATGGTTAAAGTGATTTCTACTCTAATGCCTTTGCATACAATTTGTGCAATTACTCACTGAATCTATGTCTTTAATAAAGCATAGTTCGAGAGCTCCTACATTATTTAGCCTCATACCAATTGCTACCCGTTGAAACGTCTGCAATTAGCGGAGCACTTAGTTGGGCTGCCTGTTCCATGCATTGCCTCACAATTTGTTTTACCTGTTCAAGCTCGTCTTTAAGTGTTTCAACCACAAGCTCATCGTGAACTTGTAAAATAAGTCTTGATTTTAGCCCATTATCCTTCAAAGCCTGATACACCTTTACCATTGCTATTTTTATAATATCTGCAGCGGTACCTTGTATAGGCGTGTTCATTGCTACTCTTTGACCAAACGATCTTTGATGAAAGTTCTTAGATGCAAGCTCTGGAAGCTGTCTTCTTCTATTAAAAAGCGTTTCAACATACCCCTGCTCCTTACCTATTTCGACAATTTCCTCCATGTAAACCTTCACCTTTGGGTACTTTGTAAGATAACCATCTATATATTTTTTAGCTTCCTTACGAGTAATATCTAGATCCTTTGCTAAACCGAAATCACTTATGCCATAAACAATACCGAAATTTACAGCCTTTGCCCTTCTGCGTAATTCTTCTGTCACATGCGACGCATCCACTTCAAATACTAATGAAGCTGTGGTGGTGTGAATATCTTCACCATTAACAAATGCCTTTATAAGCGCTTCATCGCCTGTTATATGGGCCAATACTCTTAACTCTATTTGAGAATAATCCGCATCAACAAACACAGCATTATCGGAGGATGGAATAAATGTTTTACGTATTTCTCTACCCATCTCATGGCGGATCGGAATGTTTTGTAAATTAGGCTCAGTACTGCTAATGCGCCCTGTAGCTGTCACAGTTTGATTAAAGCTTGAATGAATTTTACCTGTAGTAGGGTTTATTACCTTTTCAAGACCTTCAGCATATGTTGCAAATAGCTTTGCCATCTGGCGATATTCAATAATGTTAGGTATTATATCATGTTTATTGTATAGTTTTTCTAGTACCTCTGCATCTGTAGAATAACCTGTTTTATTCTTCTTTACGGTAGGTAGGTTTAGTTTATCAAACAATATGTTGCCAAGCTGTTTTGGGGAGTTAATATTAAACTCTTCACCAGCTAACATATATATTGTTTTTTCAAGTGTCTTTATTCTGGTAGAAAGAACTACACCGTACTCATGAAGTCTTCTTTTATCTATTTTAAATCCATGGTATTCCATGTCAGCAAGAACAGTTATAAGGGGAAGTTCAATGTTGTTAAATAAGTCTTCTTGACCATTGTTTTTAAGAGCTTCTTTTTGCTTTGCCCATAAATCGTAAATGGCCCTTACATTATGAGAACTATACTCCGACAATTGTTCTAGGGCAATGTCTGAGTATTTTTTCATCCCTTTACCTTTTCCTAAAAGCTCATCCACAGAAGAAATGGTGCGATTTAAATACTTATATGAAAGGCTTGTTATAGGGTAGCTGTTTTTAAGCGAATCAATCAAATACTCTGCAATCATGGTATCGAAGATAAGACCTTTAAGCTCAATACCGTATTTGAGTAAATAGGTTATCCATTCTTTTGTGTCATGTCCTACCTTCTTAATGTTATCGCTCGTCCACAACGCCTCCAGCTCTGTTGCAATTAAGCTTTCTGTGAGCTCATCACTTGTTTTAATAAATATTACTTCTTCATCGGTGCAAACTGCAATGCCAACAAGGCGTGAGCTAAAAGAATCCTCTTTGTCAATTAATTGAAGAAGAGCTATGGTCTCCTGTCCTAATAAATAGGGCACTTTTTTAATCAAATCAGAACGTGAGTCAATATTAATAATATTAAGATTTAGCTCTTCAGCAGGCTCCTGTTCATTAACAGTTTGAAGATCCATTCTTGATATAAGGCTTTCAAACTCAAGCTTTTTAAAAACATCCAAAAGCTCGGTTTTGTTAATTTCTTTAATCTTTAAATCCTCTAACGAACCACAGCAA
Source organism: Thermoclostridium sp. (assembly GCA_035647675.1). Taxonomy (GTDB): domain Bacteria; phylum Bacillota; class Clostridia; order DSM-8532; family DSM-8532; genus Thermoclostridium. Next base: position 3,528 of record DASRMZ010000345.1, read on the forward strand.
TCCAAATCTCTGAAAATTGTACCAAGGGTACGACTTAAAAATGCCAGCTCCTTATTTTCAATTAATGAGGATTTAAGCTTTGGCCTTTTTATCTGTTCAATATTTTCATATACCCCTTCAATGGTTTTGTAGTCAGAAATTAGGCCTAAAGCAGTTTTCACACCCACTCCAGGTACTCCTGGAATATTATCAGAAGAGTCACCCATAAGACCTTTAACTTCAATGAGCTGGCTGGGCATTAATCCATACTCTTCTAATATAGCGCTTTTGTCGTATATATTTGTTTCGGTCTTTCCCGCCTTTGTGGAAGGATATATTATCTTCACTTTTTCACTAACTAGTTGGAAAGAATCCCTGTCTCCTGTTAAAATGCATACATCAAAATTCTCTTTTTCTGCCTTCAATGAAATACTACCAATAATATCATCCGCTTCATAACCTTCGCACTCGATTATGGAAATGTTCATTGCCTCAAGCACTTCCTTTACAAGCGGAAGCTGTATCGCAAGCTCGTCTGGCATACCTTTTCGTTGTGCTTTATAACCGTCATACATTTTATGTCTGAATGTTTTAGCTCTTAAGTCAAAAGCCACTGCTATATAATCGGGTTTTTCCTCTTCTACATGTTTTTGCATTATGTTAAAAAAAGCAAAAACCGCATTGGTGTACAGCCCTGTAGACGTTGTCAACATATTACGTCCAGATAGACCATAAAACCCGCGGTTTAAAATACTATTTCCATCTATTAGAATTAGTTTTGAACTCATATATTCCTCCCAAATAATCTACTTTTCTTTTTGTATAATTATTCTTACATATTGCGTATCGTCTTCGGAAGGAACTGAATCTATTTGTATATCGGGGAAAATCAACTCCATCTCTGCTAAAAAACTTTGCCAAACATCAAGTTCAACATAAACCAACTTTAATTCAACAGGTTCTTTCCTTATGCCTCCACGATATGCATGAATAGAATCCTCAAGGTGAACCACGTTGTTAGTGCTATACTGTTCAAGGTTGTTATCTATAGCTATTATAGACTCCATAGCACCGCCAACATCCTCAACTGTTATAGTTACAACAGTGTCATAATCCTCAGCTCTATTATAGTTGCCCGACCCTTCATCAAGATCCGCTTCCCAATATAACATTGCTTCTGTATCCTGATTAACACTACCTTCCTTAGAGTCATCTGCAATTTTGTTCACTTCTGCATCACCATCTGATTTCCCTTGGGACTTTCCATTATCTGTGTCATCAAATGTTCTTTTCATCATAAGGAAACCTGACTGTTCGCTTGCATCGCCTGCGACATTTTCAGCTTCATCACTTGCTGCATCCAAACCACTAGTTGCAATCCTCTGTTCACCACTTCCAGCAGCAACAGACATAGGTGCAGACTCCGGTGAAGAGGTCGCTTTTTTCATTATCCTGTTATCAAAAAAACCTACTCGCACGACAATACCAAGGGCTGTTACAATAAGGAACCCGGCAGCTATTTGTGAAAACATTCTAATATTCGTTCTTTTGTCCTTTTTAAAATTTTCTTCTTTTGCTCTTTCCAGTTTCGTATGCAGGGAGGAGCCATACCCTTCGGGTAACTCTTCTAATAATTCACTACAGGTAGAAACGATTGTCTTTAGTATATTAAGTTCTAAGGCACATGAATCACATTGCTTCAGGTGAATTTCAATTTCTTTTATTTCGCACTCTGACATTTCCAGATCCAAATATGCTGATAGATTTTCCAAGCAATAATCACACCCGATCATGAATTTACCCCCCTTCTATCAAATTTGACGACATAATCCTGAAAAAGTTCCTGCCTTTGAGTAATAATCTTTTTTAAGTTTTCCCTTGCACGGTTTATCCTTGATTTTATTGTTCCCTCATTAACGTTAAGAGTATTCGCAATATCTTTATATGGCATGTCCATTAAATCGCGCAAAACTAAAACCTCACGGTGTTCATCAGACAGTGAGTCCATTGCATCTCTAACCAGCTCTTTTAATTGTTTTTTCTCGCTTAACTCACTAGGACCGGGACCATCTTCTTCAATTTGTAATGGTCTTTCGTCTTCTCCTACCGCTGCTCCTTGTTCGATTGAAAGGGATATGGTTTTGTTCCTCTTTCTTAGAAAATCTGTGCAAACATTGACAGTTATTCTATACATCCATGTAGAAAATTTAGAATCACCACGAAATTTGCTGATAGAAGTAAATGCACGCACAAACGCATCCTGAGACAGCTCCTGGGCATCATCAGGGTTTTTTGTCATTCTTAATGCTATATTATAAACTTTTTTCTGATGGGACTGAATAAGAGTTTCGAAAGCTTCTATATCTCCACCGACAGATAGCTCTATCAGTTTCTTTTCTGTGTCATCCAATTCTTAACCCCCCTATTAAAAGATGTATCAATCCCCACATCATGTTTTTTAATAATTTTAATC
>DASRMZ010000346.1:0-9171 GCA_035647675.1 Thermoclostridium sp.
ATATTGTTGTATTAAAATAATAGAAAAAAAGAGTTTTGCAAATGAGTATGAATGTGTTGAGAACACAGATTAAAAACAATAAAATAGGGAAGTTATATTTCTTTACAGGCCCGGAGCAATTCTTAGTTAAGTATTATTTGGATGAGATTGCTAAATTATTGTTGCCTACAGAAACCTTACCTTTAAATTATAGCATGCTTGAAGGCAAAGTAACGCTGCAGCAAATTGAGAATAATATATCGGTATTCCCAGCCTTCTCACAAAGGCGAATAGTTGTAGTGAAGGAAAGTAGCATCTTTAAAGCGGGTGAAAAAGAGAAGACCTTCAGTGAGTTCTTCTTATCACTTCCCGATTATATATGCTTAATTTTTATACAAAGTGACCCCGACAAAAGAGCATCGCTATATAAAGCGTTAAAAAAGCATGCAGTATTAATAGAATGTGGGTGGCAAAAGGCTGTAGCCCTGACTAAATGGACCGTTAGAGTCTTTGCATCCTATAACAAGCAAATAAGTGAAAAGGATGCAGCATTTTTTGTAAACCTGCTTGATCCTAATATGACATTCATGGCTTTAGAAATAAAGAAAATTTCTAGTTATATGGGAAAGGAAGTCCAAGTAACACGCAAGATTATTGAAGACATGGTGACAAAAAGCACTAAATCTATTATTTTCGATCTAACAGATGCCATGTCACAGCGCAGAATATCTGAGGCCTTACGCATAATGGATGAACTAATACAATCCCGAGAGCCCATTGCCCTAATAGTGGCTATGATTGGTAGGCAGCTCGTTATGCTAGCTAAAACAAAGAAATTAGAAGACAGTAAGGTGCCTAAGTCGAAAATGGCAGGGCTAGTTGGTATCTCGCCATATTACATTGATAAGACAAGAAGACAAGCCACCAATTTTTCCATGGATGCTTTAAAACGCCTAATAGACAAATGTGCTGACTTGGATTTAGAAATAAAAACAGGGAAAATTGACGGTAGACTCGCCATGGAGCTTCTATTGATGGATATGAATTAATTTGATATTATATACTAAAATATATGCAGCTGTGCAAAATAATAAAAAACCCCAAATAGCAAAGCGTTCAAAACAACACCGCAACATGCTTTTTCAGGGCGAAATGGCATATTTTCAATGTTGAGTAATTTCGTTTTTACAGACATTTAATTACAATTATCTGGAGGTACTAAACTATGGGTTACATAAGGGATTTATCTATACAGTTTTTGATGGGTTGTACTTTGCGAACTTGGATTAAACTGCTGTGGCAAAACAGAGAAAAGCCTCTCTATTGGAAGAGCCTACCTAAATTTTTTTATATCACACTTGTAATTATTTTGCTAACACCTATACGCCTTATTGAAAGAATGTTTTTTAATATTAAAGTTAAAAAGACAAAACTTGAAAAGGAGCCGGTATTTGTATTAGGACATTGGCGTAGCGGGACAACATACCTTGTTAATATGCTCTCACAGGATGAACAGTTTGGGGTGACAAATGCCATTCATTGCTTTTGTCCTAACATGTTTCTAAGCTGTTATAATATTTTAGAATTTATAATGAAAAAAGTTCTTCCGAAAAACCGTCACATGGATAATGTTATACTGGATACAATCTCATCCCAGGAAGAAGAGTTTGCCATTGCAAATATGTCCACATTGTCAACATATCATTTTTGCTGTTTCCCAAGAAACCAAGCAAAATATCAAAAATATGCATATTTTCAAAACGTCTCGGAAGAAGAGATGGCAGAGTGGAAGGATACGTACCTTTTTATATTGAAAAAGGTGACATATCAGCAAAAGGGTAAAAGACTTCTGCTTAAAAGCCCCACAAATACAAGTAGGGTTAAGCTATTACTTGAATTGTTTCCAAATGCTAAGTTTATTCATATATGTAGAAACCCATATAAGGTATATGTTTCAACAAAGAAGCTTTATGATAACTTTTTCCCTGTCTTCGAGCTGCAAAAGCCTGTTTCAGAAGAAGAATCTGAGGAAACTCAGTTTGAGATATATGAGAAAATGTATAAAAAGTATTTTGATGAAAAAGACCTTATCCCAGAGGGTAATTTAATAGAAGTGCGTTATGAGGATGTAGTTAAAGACCCAATTAAAAATATTGAAAAGATATATAAAGAGCTTGATATTGAAGGATTTGATAAGGCTAAGGTGAGGATAGAAGACTATATTGAGTCGCTAAAGGGCTATAAACCCAACAAATACAAAATTGATCCGAAGCTAAGAAAAAAAATATCAAAAAGATATGATTTCACATTTAAAAAGTTCGACTATCCTAAGGTTTAATAAGGGCTCTAATAGATATACGCTTGAACGAGATTGCTCACCACTTGTTTTTTGTTTATGGATTTTGGTGCATTTTGAAAAAGTGATTTTGAGCAATTCTAAAGATAAATGATTGTGAAAATGTCGGAGGAACCATGCAGTTTATACAGAGTCGTCAAAACAAAGCAATTAAAGAAGCAATTTCCATCAAGGATAAAAAGAACCGCAAGAAATTGCAAAGGTTTTTGATTGAGGGATACAGGTTTATTTACGAAGCTATTTCCTCCGAAGCTCTGATAGAAAAAGTTTTTTTCTCGACAAATACCGACATACAATGCCGTCAAAAACTAATGGAAAAGCTTCCAGCCCAAGTCAGTTTCTATGAGGTAGAACCCGAGTTGTTTTCACAAATTGCAGAAACTGAAACCCCTCAAGGAGTTCTGGGCATTGTCCGAATCTCAGAGCGAGTATTAGGAGAAATATATAAACCTAATTTCCGAGGCCTACTTTTGGATTCCATACAGGATCCCGGTAATGCTGGAACAATGATTAGAACCGCACACGCTTTAGGTTTTAATGCCGTTTTGACAACAGAAGGAACAGTTGATATTTATAACGGAAAGGTGCTACGTGCAACAATGGGTTCGATTTTTTATATCCCTGTGCTGGAAAGCATCATAACCCAAGACTTTTTTAGGTTTTGTGAAGCAAACTCAATACGAGTGATTTCCTCGCGTATTGAAGATGCTAAACCATGCTATAATGTGGACTTATCGGGCTCATTTTGCCTTGTGATTGGCAATGAAGGCAATGGCATTTCTCAGTGCTTTACGAGACAGTCAACGGAGTTTGTCAGTATTCCAATGGTAGGGTGTGCAGAGTCGCTAAATGCAGCTGTCGCAGCTTCAATTCTTATGTATGAAAGCAACAGGCAGTTGGATTGTATAAAGTGCTAAACAATTATATGTATTAAGTATCAAAATTTTACCTGATTATACTTGAATATTTGGGTAAAGTAATATAGAATAATTTAAGATTGTTATTTTGTTAACGATAGCTTAACGTTGTAAAATTATAAATTTTATTCAGGAGGAGATAAGAATGGCAATTAAAATTGGTATTAATGGTTTCGGAAGAATTGGTCGCTTAGTGCTTAGAGCAGCGATGGCAAAAGCAGATGTGCAAGTAGTAGGAATAAACGATCCGTTTATTGATTTAGCTTATATGCAATATATGCTTAAGTATGATACCGTACATGGTCAATACAAAGGTGAGATTGGTGAAAAAAACGGAAAACTAGTTGTTGACGGTCAAGAGATGACTGTTTTTGCTGAGATGGATGCAGCAAACATTGACTGGAAAAGCTGTGGCGCAGAGTATATAGTTGAAGCAACTGGTATTTATACCACAACCGAAAGAGCTTCTGCACATTTCAAGGGAGGCGCAAAGAAGGTTATTATTACTGCTCCTTCAAGTGATGCTCCTATGTTTGTTATGGGTGTAAACGACGAAAATTATACAAAGGATATGAACGTTGTTTCCAACGCTTCATGTACAACAAACTGTCTAGCTCCTGTTGCGAAGGTTCTTAATGATGAGTTTGGTATCATCGAAGGCTTAATGACAACAGTTCACGCTGTAACAGCTACACAGAAAACCGTTGATGGTCCTTCAAAGAAAGACTGGAGAGGCGGAAGAGGCGCATCCTTCAATATTATCCCTTCATCAACTGGCGCAGCAAAAGCAGTTGGAAAGGTTATACCTGAATTGAACGGAAAACTTACAGGAATGTCATTGCGCGTGCCTGTAGCAGATGTATCGGTTGTTGACTTGACATGCCGTCTTGAAAAGGGCGCTACTTACGAAGAAATCTGTAAGGTAATGAAAGATGCTTCTGAAAACGAATTAAAGGGTATTCTAGGCTATACAGAAGACAAAGTTGTTTCATCTGATTTTATTGGTGATGAAAGAACTTCAATCTTTGATGCTGGCGCAGGAATTTCTTTAAACAACAATTTTGTAAAAATAGTTGCATGGTATGATAACGAGTGGGGTTATTCTAATAAAGTAGTTGACCTTGTTTCTCATATGGCTAAGGTTGACGCTGAATAATACGAGATTAACTTTTCAACAGCAGGCATCCTTATAAGGGTGCCTGTTTAGCTTAAAGGCAAAAAGCCAATAATATTTTATTAGAACACATTTCTCAGAAAAGTGACTGATAGATAAAGGAGATGGAAATAATGGGCATGTACAATAAAAAGAGCGTTGAAGATATTGATGTTAGTGGCAAAAGGGTTATAACCAGGGTTGATTTTAACGTGCCTCTAGATGGCGAAGGCAATATAACTGACGATAAGAGAATTGCAGCAGCAGTTCCTACTATTAAGTATTTAATTAAAAACAAAGCTAAAATAATCTTAGTATCGCATCTTGGAAGACCAAAATCTGGCTTTGAGGCAAAGTTTAGCATGAGACCGGCTGCTATAAGGTTAAGTGAACTTTTAGGTCAGGAAGTCATACTTGCTAATGATGTGATTGGTGATGATGCAAAAGCAAAAGCTAATGCTCTAAAAGAAGGTCAAGTTTTGTTATTGGAAAATGTTCGCTTCCATAAAGAAGAGACAAAGAATGATCCGACATTTGCGAAGGAACTTGCTTCTATGGCAGATATCTTTGTAAATGATGCTTTTGGAACAGCTCACCGTGCTCATGCGTCTACTGCAGGGCTGGCTGATTATTTACCAGCTGTTTCGGGATATTTAATTAAAAAAGAAATTGAAGTAATGGGTAAAGCATTAACAAACCCAGAGAGACCTTTTATTGCTATCTTGGGTGGAGCAAAGGTATCCGACAAGATTACAGTAATTGAAAATCTTCTTGATAAGGTTGATTCTTTGATTATTGGAGGTGGAATGGCTTATACATTCCTTAAAGCAAAGGGTTATAAAATTGGAAACTCTATTTGTGAAGACGATAAAATTGATTTGGCAAAGGAGCTCATGGAAAAGGCAGAAAAGAAAGGTGTTAACCTTTTACTTCCAATCGGAAATGTCATAGGGAAGGAATTTAGCCCTGATACCGAAGACAAATATGTGCCTTCTGATGATATACCTGATGGATGGATGGGTATGGATATTGGAACAATAACAATAGAAACCTTTACACATGAGATTAAAAAGGCAAAATCCATTGTTTGGAACGGACCTATGGGTGTTTTTGAATTCCCGAAATTTGCAAATGGAACCAAGAAAATAGCTGAGGCGGTAGCAGATTCAGGAGCCACATCCATCGTGGGTGGTGGAGACTCTGCCGCAGCTGTTGAACAGCTTGGTTTTGCAGATAAGATCACTCATATATCCACAGGTGGTGGAGCTTCCCTTGAATTTCTTGAAGGTAAAACATTACCAGGCATTGCTTGCTTGATGGATAAACGCCATCGTGTAGTTATGGCTGCAGGTAATTGGAAAATGAATAAAACACCTAGTGAAGCTACCGTGTTTGTTAGTGAGTTGAAGGCAAATATAGATGAAACAAAGGTGGAAATGGTTGTGGGTGTACCTTACATTGCAATACCTGCAGCTGTTGAAGCTAGCAAGGATAGCGATATTAAAGTAGCGGCACAAAATGTTCATTGGGAAGAAAGTGGCGCATATACCGGCGAGGTATCTTGTCAAATGCTTAAAGAGGTTGGTGTTCAGTATGTTATTATTGGGCACTCAGAGCGAAGAGAATACTATGCTGAAACTGATGAAAATGTTAACAAAAAGGCGCATGCCATACTTAGCGCTGGAATGACACCTATTATTTGTTGTGGTGAGACTTTGACTCAGCGCGAGCAGGGTGTCACAAAAGAACATATTCGTTATCAGATTAAAGTTGCTTTACTTGGAATTTCTAAAGAGCAGGTTAGTAACCTTGTTATTGCGTATGAACCTATCTGGGCAATTGGTACTGGGAAAACAGCTACCAATGCTCAAGCAGAGGAAGCATGCTTAGTAATTCGGGAGCTAGTTAAAGAGCTGTATGACGAAGAAACTTCGGAAAATGTTCGCATTCTTTATGGTGGCAGTGTAAAGGCTGCAAATGCTTTTGAGCTTTTTAATATGCCTAACATTGATGGAGGCTTAATCGGAGGAGCCAGCCTCAACCTTGATGAATATATTAAGATAGTAAATTATCAACAATAAAATCTATCCGGCCCTCTGGATAAACCGGAGGGTCTTTTCATAATTATGTGCTTGGAGGTTTACAACATGTTAAGAAAACTTACAAATTTTAAAGGTTATAAAGGTCCCGTTGTAGTAATAGTTATGGATGGGGTTGGAATATCTGAGAACACCGAAGGAAATGCGATTTATAGTGCATATACGCCAAACCTTGATAACTTATTAAAACAATACCCCCATAATTTTATAAATGCTCACGGAACTGCCGTAGGTCTACCTTCAGATGATGATATGGGTAATTCAGAGGTAGGGCATAATGCGATGGGTGCTGGACAAATATATAGCCAGGGAGCAATGCTTGTTAATGAAGCAATTAGTACCGGTAAGATGTTTGAAGGTAGCACTTGGAAACAAGTAACTGGAAATGTACAAATGCATGATTCTACACTTCACTTTTTAGGTTTATTTAGTGATGGTAACGTACATTCACACATTGCTCATCTAAAAGATATGATAGTTAAAGCAAAGGAACAGGGCATAGAAAGAGTCCGTATTCACATATTACTTGATGGTAGAGATGTTGGCGAAACCTCTGCACTTGAATATATCACCCCCTTTGAAGAATTTTTATCTGGAGTCAATTCGCAAGATTTTGATGCCAAGATTGCAAGTGGTGGTGGTCGTATGCAGATCACGATGGATAGGTATGGGGCAGACTGGGGAATGGTTGAAAAAGGCTGGCAAACCCATGTGCTTGGAGAAGGAAGACAGTTTTCGTCAGCAACTGAAGCAATCAAGACTTTTCGTAGCGAGTCTCATGTTATTGATCAGGATCTACCTGCCTTTGTTATTGCTGAAAATAATACCCCTATTGGTACTATAGAGGATAATGATAGTGTGGTTTTCTTTAATTTCCGAGGTGACCGTGCTATTGAGATAAGCAGAGCCTTTGAAGAGGTTGAATTCACGAAATTTGACAGAATAAAATTCCCTAAGGTAATATATGCCGGAATGTTGGAGTATGATGGAGATCTTCATATTCCAAGTAGATTTCTTGTTGCACCTCCTGAAATTAAGAATACTATGGGTGAGCATCTATGCAAAAGCGGTGTTCGTCAGTTGGCTATATCAGAAACACAGAAGTATGGTCATGTAACTTACTTTTGGAATGGCAACAAAAGTGGGAAATTTGACGATCAGCTTGAAACATATATTGAAATTCCTTCTGACGTTGTGCCCTTTGAAGAACGTCCATGGATGAAGGCGGCTGAAATAACAGACAAACTGATTGAGCAGATGAGGACAGGAGAATATGATTTTGTAAGGGTGAACTTCCCAAATGGAGATATGGTAGGACATACAGGGATATTCCAGGCCACAAGGATTGCTGTTGAAACGGTTGACCTATGCTTAAGAAGAGTATTACAGGTAGTGGATGAGTTGGGTGGAGTGGCAATTATCACAGCCGACCATGGAAATGCTGATGAAATGTTTGAAACGGATAAAATGGGTAATGCTAAAAAAGACGAGAATGGTAAGATAAAAGCAAAAACTAGCCATACCCTGAATAAGGTTCCTTTCATTATTTACGATAAATACAACAAGGAAGAGTACGCACTAAAGCAAGGGGATTTTGGTCTTTCCAATATTGCATCAACAGTGGTAAATCTTCTTGGATATGAAGCACCAGATTTTTGGGAAGAAAGTATGATTTTAATTGACAAATAGTAAATCCGTAGGATATTATTAGTGGGCAAGAAAGCATTCATTGTAAACATGGGAGGTTTCATGAGAACGCTGGGTATAGATTTTGGTGAGGCGAGAATAGGTGTTGCAGTAAGTGATCCTTTGGGGATTACAGCTCAAGCCCTTGAAACCATCTATTGGAACAAGGAATGGAAAAAACCCCTTAAGAGGATTAAAGAGCTTACCGAGCACTATTTGTGTAACACTATTGTTGTGGGATTCCCTGAAAACATGAATGGTACTGTCGGTGAAAGGGGAATAAGAACACAGCGGTTTATGAGTAAACTTAAAAAGTATATCCCTGGTGTAAGTATTATTCCTTGGGATGAAAGACTTTCTACTATCCAATCACGACAAATGCTTATTGAAATGGGAGTCGACAGTAGAAAACATAAGGGTAAAATTGATCAAATGGCAGCATCCATTATACTGCAAAGTTATATGGATGCCCAATAGTTTCATTAATATACCAGTCAAAAGACTGTGTAAATAAAGGAGGTTTTTTTATGTCAGATAATAAATGCAGCGGATGTGGGCATGAGCATGATTGCGAAGATATGGGTTCCATCATTGAGCTAACAGGTGAAAATGGAGAAGTTATAAATGTTGATTTTTTAGCGTCTATTAAAGTTGATGAACAAGAATATGCTATAATGCAAGCTTTAGATGATGAAGAAGATGATGATGAAGGCGATATTATCATAATGAAGATGGAATATGATGATGAGGAAGATGAATATTACCTTGTCGCAGAAGAGGATGTAGACTTACTAGAAAGAGCTTTTGAAGCATTTCAAGAGTTGGTTTATGATTCCTCTGATGAAGACGAAGAGTAAGGTAAAGTTTATTTTTTCCTTCGAAAAGGATCATATGACTTAGATAAAGCTGCTACAGGTTTATGATACTGAAAAGGGCACTTAAGGCGGTTCTTTAGATTATTCTAAAGGAGCGCTTTTTTAC
>DASRMZ010000347.1:0-2115 GCA_035647675.1 Thermoclostridium sp.
TTTCCTTGTTTCTAGAAATTGGGCCTGTTCTGGAGAAATACCAATCGGTTGATACTTCATACCTTCCTCAAGTACTGCTACTTGGTGGGAATTAGCACTTCCTTGATAGGCCCTGTTCCAGCTTTCTTTTACTTTCTGCGGGTCCTTAATAGTACCTGGATGTTCAAGAACTCCACCTGGTGCTGCACCATTGGCAAAAAACTTTGCTCCATACTCCTCTGTGGCCATGGCAAGTCCTATAGCATTTTTAGCCATAGCTATTGGAGAATAGCCTACCAGACCATCAAAGCCAAGTCCGGGAATATGCAATACATCGCTTGGTCTTAAGCTAACAGCGATGCCCTTTGGAAAAGGACCCTCATCGGAATATTTAGTATAGGAGTAACGCAGGTCTCCTTTGTTATCTCGGTCAATTCTCATGCGATTTGGCATAAGAGGATAAAGTCCAATAATCTCGCCTTTACCATTTCTTATAATCTGAGCATAGGCATTTCCCCATAATAAAAGATGAGTCATCAATGTTTCGCGAAAAACAAAAGAACTCATCTCAGGATTAGGTTCATCGTGTAATAAAAAATACAGCGAATGATTTAGTGCTTTTTCTTTACCACCACTATCTGTATATTGATATAGATGAAGTGGAAGACCTGCTACTGCTTCAGCTAATATCCTCACACAAGAGTATACTGCGGTCATCTGCATTGCTGTGCGTTCATTAACCGGCTTGCCACTTGTAGTGCCAGCAAATAAGAAGCTGTAGCTACTTCCTGACGTTCTATTTTCAAGCTTATCTCTTGCTTTAAATAAATTCTTAAATAGGCCCATCAGCATCACCTCCTAAAATGGGCATGAAAAAAGCACCTCCTGTGAGATGCTCTCTAGTTAAAACCCTTATATATGTTTCACTCAATCTTATTATTGCTAATAGGGTTATTCCAACGATGCAAAAGCTTCAAAAATCAACTTAGCATGTTCCTCTCGCGAGACACCTTTAAGACCCTCTGGCCTTTTGGTAACAATAATCTTAGTGCCTCCGTCAGAAGACTGGTATATTCCCTTGCCTATAATAACTGATTCAATCTTGTGTTCTACAGGGATACCAAGTTCTTTTGAAAAAGAAACTTTGAATGTATCCGCCGGATCAAACCACCAGTCGTCAGTAACAAAGACTGCGTGAGATGGTTTATAAAGCTCTAGTTCATAAATCAATATCTGAACACAATAATCTATAGTCTCTTTAATTAACTTATTACTTGGATTACCTGTTTCATAAGGAGCGACTTTATAAAGGTTTGACCATAAAACACGGTCTGACCAATTTTTCTCTTCTCCAGCTAATTTCATAAGAGGTTTGCAAAGCTGCCAAAAGGGAGATTTATTAAAATTATAACCATTCTGGTTTGGGTTTTCTTCAATGCTCGCCATATCAAAATCATAAGAAAACACCTGATTTACAAGATCTTCAACAGAGTTTCCTTTCCAATTACCTTCCCAGCCATTTACAGCTCGACCAACATACATTAGACGGAAATGGCTTTCTTCATATCGCTTTCCTTCAATAGCGGGTGCGCAGGTTAATTCTTTTGACCAAAACCTTGCTTCTAATGGTGATAATAAATTTTTATATTGCCTTTTTAATCCAGCCAGAGTTACCTCCTGCGAACCACTTTGTGTAGAATTGACTATAGCCATATAAAATTTCCCCTTTCCTAGTGAATTGTATTTTTCATAATAGAGAGTTCGAGATTAGATTTAAAATCACTCTTTTCTTATGTTTTTATTTATACCCAGTATATCATTTAACCAACAATATTAAATGAACAATATACCCCTATCATCATAAATAGAATTACCAGTTTCTCCACCACATCTTATTGCCCTATCTAGAGCCATAATAGTTGCTACAGCTCCGTCAATCTTCTCACTGGATTTTTCCTTGTCTGCTTTAATATTGCCAGCTGGATCTGTTCTGATATAAATGTTATCCAGCATCCAACGAAGAACCGGATGGCCACCATGGGCTAATTTGCCTTCCAAAGTAAGCTTCATCAATTCCTTAGTTGGTGGGGACATATCTTTAAATCCTTGACCAAATGGAACAACAGTAAAACCCAT
>DASRMZ010000348.1:0-3910 GCA_035647675.1 Thermoclostridium sp.
AAAATAAGGTGGTAAAGACTTTAGTTGCAGGCGTATCAATGAAAATGAAAAAAAATAATGTAACTGTAATTAACGATGAAGCAGTTATTCAAGGGCGTAGTGCAGAGGGCTTTATAGTCAAGGCTGGGGATAATGAAAATATAGGGAAAAGATTAATAGTCGCTACAGGATCAATGCCCTCAATGCCGCCTATCACAGGTCTTCATGAAGGGTACAAAAATGGATTTGTACTAACGAACAGAGAAATCCTTGATATTACAGAAGTTCCTGAAAAATTAGTAATCATTGGCGGAGGTGTTGTCGGGCTCGAAATGGCTTCGTATTTCAATTCAGCAGGCAGTAAAGTAACAGTAATAGAGATGCTTGATCATATTGCAGGTCCCACCGATAGCGAAATTAGCTCCATTCTCCTAAAGAATTACATGAAAAAGGGTGTTGATTTTAAACTTTCTGCAAAAGTTACAGAAATCACCGACAGCGAAGTTCTTTTTGAAACATCGGAAGGCAAACAGTCTGTATCTGCTGATAAAGTGCTTGCTAGTATTGGTAGAAGACCATTTACAGAAGGTATGGGTCTTGAAGCAATTGGCGTCGAAATTGAGCGTGGTGTAGTAAAAACTGATGAATATCTTAGAACAAATATTCCCGGTGTATATGCAGTAGGTGATGTAAATGGTATTTCTATGCTGGCTCATACTGCATACCGTGAAGCAGAGGTTTGTGTGAACCATATTATTGGTAAGCAGGACACAATGCGCTATAATGCGATACCAGCAGTTATATATACAAACCCAGAAGTAGCAGGTGTTGGTGAAACAGAACAAACTGCAAAGCAAAAAGGCATGGATGTAGAAGTAGTAAAGCTTCCTCTTGCATACAGTGGACGTTATGTAGCTGAGAGCACTGATATGAGCGGTATCATTAAAGTTATTATTCATAAAAAATATAGAAATATTCTTGGAGTGCATATGATTGGGAGTTATGCTTCTGAAATTATTTATGGAGCAGCCATAATGATAGAAAGTGAAATGCGTGTTGAAGATGCTCGTGAAATAGTGTTTCCACATCCAACTGTTGGAGAAGCTTTGAGAGAAGCAATGTGGGAATTATAATTTTTAGTTAATATGAACGAATAATCAATGTGCTAAACATGGAAAATATGAAAGGAGACAAAAGAAATGCCTAAAATGCAAAAAATTGATCCTGGTGAAATAAGAAAAAAAGGAAAAATAACCTTTAAGGATATCCCGGTTAATCAATATGACAAGACCATCGAGGAGGAAAAGAAAAATTACTCTTCCGAGGACTTACTTAGAATATACAGGGATATGGCTATTATTCGTGAATTTGAAACCATGATGAACGATATCAAAACAACGGGGGAATATAATGGTGTGCCATATAACCACCCAGGACCGGCTCATTTGTCGATAGGTCAGGAGGCTGCTGCCGTTGGACAGGCATACCTTTTGGATATTGATGATTTTATATTTGGCTCCCACAGAAGTCATGGAGAAATACTTGCAAAAGGTCTTTCAGCTATAAACAAACTTCCTGAAGAGGAAATTGAGAAAATAATGAAAAGCTTCCGCGATGGGAAAATATTAAATATAGTAGAAAAGCGAAACAAAAGCGGAAATGTTAAAGATCTCGCTATGGACTTTCTTCTTTACGGTGCAATGGCAGAAATATTCGCTCGTGAAACTGGCTTTCAAGCTGGTCTAGGAGGCTCCATGCACGCATTTTTTACACCCTTTGGTATTTATCCTAATAATGCCATTGTGGGCGGTTCTGCTGATATAGCAGTGGGTGCAGCACTGTATAAAAAAGTGAACAGGAAAAAGGGAATTGTAATTGCTAATATTGGCGATGGGGCTCTTGGCTGTGGTCCAGTTTGGGAAGCTTTATGCCTATCTGCCATGGATCAATATAAGAAACTATGGGAAGGTGAATATAAAGGTGGCCTTCCATTTATTATGAATATTTTTAACAATCATTATGGAATGGGTGGTCAAACCCGAGGGGAAACAATGGGTTATGATATGCTTGCTCGTATCGGTGCTGGTGTTAACCCTGAGCAGATGCATGCTGAAAGAATTGACGGCTTTAATCCATTAGCAGTAATTGATGCCATCGGTAGAAAGAAAAAGATTCTTCTTGAAGAAAAAGATGGTCCTGTTTTCTTGGATACTGTAACGTATCGTTATTCTGGACACTCACCGTCCGATGCTTCAAGTTACAGAAGTAAGGAAGAGATGGATGCCTGGATGGAGCATGATCCAATTGTTACATTCCGTAAGCAGATTGTAGACGCCTCTGTGGCTCCTGACAGTACATTTGACGAAATAATTGAAAATGCTCGTACATTGGTCACAAAAACTTTAAAGGTTGCAATAGACGATTCTGTATCTCCAAGAATGGATTTGAATAAAGAACCCCAGGCTATTGGAAAATTGATGTTTTCAAACCAAAGTATAGAAAAGATGGAAGAGCGTGAATGTGAAGTTCTCATGCCTAAAGAAGAGAACCCACAGTGGAAGAGGGTTCAAAAGAAAGAACGCTTTGGTCTTGACAAGGATGGAAAGCCGGTTTCAAAAAATAGGGTGTATCAACTTAGAGATGGGCTTTTTGAAGCAATAATAGATAAATTCTATACAGATCCTACTTTAATTGCATATGGAGAGGAAAACAGAGACTGGGGTGGCGCTTTTGCTGTTTATCGTGGTTTAACAGAATCATTACCTTATCAACGCCTGTTTAATTCCCCCATATCAGAAGGTGCAATTGTTGGCTCGGCAGTTGGCTACGCACTTTGTGGAGGGCGTCCCATAGTTGAACTTATGTACGCTGACTTTTTGGGTCGTGCAGGGGATGAAGTGTTCAACCAGCTTGCAAAATGGCAGGCAATGAGTGCAGGCCAACTTAAAATGCCTGTTGTTCTTCGTATTTCAGTTGGCTCTAAGTACGGTGCCCAGCATTCGCAGGACTGGACATCGTTAGTGGCTCACATTCCAGGACTAAAATGTGTTTTCCCAGTTACCCCATATGACGCAAAGGGACTGATGAATAGCGCTCTAGCTGGTACAGATCCTGTAATATTCTTCGAAAGTCAAAGAATTTACGATATAGGGGAGTTATTCCATAAAGAAGGAGTACCAGGAGGATATTATGAAATACCCATAGGTGAACCTGATATTAAGAGGGAAGGAAAGGATATTACAATCCTCACCATAGGTGCAACTCTTTACCGTGCCCTTGAAGCGGCTAAAATACTTGAGGAAAAATACGGACTTTCAGCGGAGATTATTGATGCAAGAAGTATTGTTCCTTTTAACTATGAAAAAGTTATTGAATCTGTTAAAAAGACCGGTCGAATACTGTTAACAAGTGATGCATGCCAAAGAGGTTCACACTTGAATGACATGGCTCAGACTATAACTGAACTAGCTTTTGATTACCTTGATGCTCCCGCTGTTGTTGTTGGCTCAAGGAATTGGATAACCCCAGCTCACGAACTTGAAGATTTCTTCTTCCCACAACCTGAATGGATTATCGATGCTATCCATGAGAAGATTCTTCCATTGCCAGGTCATGTTGCTACAAGCAACTTTACAAATCAGGAACTGTTAAGAAATAACAAGCTGGGTGTATGACGGTAGTTGAGAGAGGAGCATATCAATGAGTAACTGTAAAACATTACAAGGGAAAGTAGCGGTTGTTACTGGAGCAGCACAAGGACTTGGTGAAGCATTGGCACAAAGACTTGATAAAGAAGGCTGTAAGGTGATAGTTGCAGATATAAATTATGAGAAAGCAGTAGAGGTTGCAAAATCATTAACTAACGCAATTCCCTTTAAAGTGGATGTGACAGATGAAGAGCAGGTAGATGCATTAATGCAAAAAGCAGTTG
>DASRMZ010000349.1:0-7771 GCA_035647675.1 Thermoclostridium sp.
ATGTTACATTGCAAAAGCCTTATTAGTAAAATGGCGTTGGCGTCGGAGCAAAAGGTGTATAGTAAGGATAATAGTAATTGGGTCTGTTGTCTGACTGCTCCTCATCTTCAGCAACCATGTCATGCGTAGTGCAATATTCTCCATCATAAATTTCGTAAGACCAGTCTTCTGGGTATGGATCGGTTGGATAAACGGGTTTATATTCAACAGGCCTGCGAATGAAAACTCTTTCTTCAACCGTTTCTTCAGGACAAAACTCATGTGCAAGAACAGGTCTGCCGTGTATGTCCTTGCAAGAAGTACATATTTTTGCTCTATAATGAACTTCACAATTGTCACCGTACTCAGGTTCAGTTCCTTCAATGAAATATTCTTCAACAACCCTTGAACCCCTGGGATCATGCTTGCATATGTCAGTTGCAAGTTTTCCTGAGTCAATACAAATTTTTCTTTTTACTATTTTGGATGGAGTTGAAGCGAAGAATGGAAGAGGCTCCAAATCTGCATGTATTTTTGTCATTACAGCATTCCATATTATTTTAGCGTTATTTGTCTCTGCCGTTATAATAGAAATCGGCACTTGCTTATTATCGTATCCATACCAAGTTGCTGCGGTATAATAGGGTGTTGTGCCACACAACCATTTATCAATGTTTTTATCTGAGGTACCAGTTTTACCTGCTGTAGGTATATTAGTACCATCCTTGTTTTTAACGATATATCCAGCAGCTGTACCACGTGTGACGACATCTTGCAAAATGTCATTCATGATGAAAGCCGTTTGTTCTGAATAAACTTTGGTTCCTTCGGGTTTGTTTTCGAGAATTACATTACCATTTACATCTTCAATGGTAGAGTAAAAATATGGGGTCCAATATACCCCTTTATATGCGAAAACGGTAAAAGCCGAGGTCATCTCTAGTGGACTCATAGGATTAGTAAAGCCGCCCATTGCTATTGATATCATTCCTTCATCTTCCCATTTAGACATTCCTACCTTTTCAAGATAGTTGAGACCCACCTTAAATGATGTACGGTCGCGTAAAGTAAGCGCTGACACAACATTACGGGATTTTACAGTACCTTCGCGCACTGTAGTTAATCCATAATTCTTCAGCTCAACATTTTTGGGATATATCTGCTCTCTTTCCTTTTCGGGAATGGACATATCATTAAGACGCATATGTTGTGGCACATCATCGATAATAGTTGCAGCCGTTATACGGCCAGTTTCAATACCAGGCGCATATACCAAAATAGGTTTTATGCTTGAACCGGGAGAGCGCTTCATCTGAGTTGCACGATTGAAAACACTTCCCTTTTTTTCACCATATCCGCCATATAAACCACGAACAGCACCGGTGGAAGGATCAATTACAACCATAGCAGCCTGTGGGATTTCTTCACGCTTTTTTGCCTCCTCGTTAACATTGGGGAAATAAGTAACATCTGTAAATACTTCATCAAGAGCATTTTGAACTTTTGGCTCAAGGGTTGTATATATTTTAAGACCGGAATTATAAACCATATCCTCTGCTGTTTGAGTGCTGATACCTTTTTGTTCGCTTAAGTCCTTAATAACAGACTTTACAACTTCGTCTACAAAATATGTTTGGGTGCTTGTTTTTGTTTCTTTTCCTGCGCTGGGGTTGTATACAAAGTTAATTTTCTGATGCATGGCTAGCTCATACTCTAGCTCAGTTATCATTTCCTGTTCTAACATTAACTGAAGAATTTTATGTGTTCTTTCCATATTATTTTCAATATTTTCTTCACTGCTTGGAACATATTTAACTGGCCAATTAGTTATTCCTGCAAGAGATGCACACTCAGCTAGTGACAAATCTCTTACATCCTTGCCATAATAGGCTTGTGCAGCAGTTTCAATACCATAAATTGTACTACCAAAGGGAATGGTATTTAGGTATCTGGTTAGAATATCTTCTTTAGATAAACCCTCCCGTTCAAGCTTGAGGGCTTGCCACATTTCCTGTATTTTTCTTTTGATAGTAATATCCTTGTATCCAGTTAGGTTCTTAGCCATTTGCTGAGTAATGGTACTACCACCCTGCAAGTTATCTTCATCGTTTAAGGTAGCCATAACACTATAATAAGAAGCAGAAATAAACCTTTTAAAGTCAACACCTGAATGCTCCCAAAATCGTTTATCCTCTATAGCAACATAGGAATTAATAAGATTTTGAGGTATATCTACAAAATCAATCCATACGCGGTTTTCATTACGTTTTAATTCTGCAAGAACATTTCCTTCCACATCGAAAATAAAAGTATTGAACTTAGTCAATTGCAGGTCACTAGCGCTTAGTTCAGGTGTTGTGACAATATAACCATATATAAGACCAGAACCAAGGCCACCAGCGACAAAGCATACCATAATAAAGACAATGATGACTAATTTTACAGCTCCCCATAATACCTTTAGGGTGTATAAAAAAGCACTTAGAGCCTTCCCTCTTTTCTTTGGAGTAGCCACTTCAGGCTTTATTTTCTTTTGCTTATTCTTTCTTTTTAATCGTTTAAATCTCTCTACAATCTTTTCTTTTGTGGCTTTAAAGTTTAGTTTCATATTTTCCTCCTAAAAAGGTTGCCGCTAACTGAAACAGCTTACGTTTACGCTAATAAAAAAAACCGCAGTAACATTGGGATAGCTGTAATAATACAAAAAAGGACATCCTTTTATAGTCGATAATATTATAGCATAAAAATACAAAGACAAAAGTTTTTTTTAGGTTACACTGGAACTTCGGGGAATAATTCATTATAATTGTAGAGTATAGTAATTAGCAAACACTTGTGTCAAGGATTATTTGAGGTTCAAGTCTTATTACATTAATAATAATATACACAAAATGGTGAACTACCAGTTTGGTTAAGGTGGGGGTTGTATGGAAATAAAGGTTGGTGAAATAGTAAGGGCAAAGCGCGAAGAGCAAAAAATATCGTTAGGAGAATTCGCTAAAGAATTAGGCATATCATCGGGTTACTTGTCACAGATTGAAAACGGAAGAAAGACCAATCCCAGTAGTGAAATAATATATAAAATAGTAGACCTATTAGATATTGATTTAGCCATGCTATTAGGCATTGATACCAATGAAGAAAACTATCTTGTACAAATCCCGTCATTATTAAAGTTAACCTTAGCAAAAGATAGGTATAGTAAGGCGTTAGAAGAACAGCAGGTTTTAAGAAAATACTGTGCTTTAACTGAGCGCATATTAGACACAAAATATCTACTTGATGATCCGGATTTATATATAATGTTGCTCAATGATTTGCTAGTGTATGTTGAATCATCATCCAAAAGATATATGAGCATAAAAAAACATGTAGACGATAAGCTGCCTAACTGTGGAGATATAGCTGTGCAATATAAGGAAAACATTAGCGGAATGAAGCTTAGAGATGTATAGTTTAACTCAAAAAAAAAGACGGGATTTCCCGTCTTTTAATTAAGTGCTTCAACTATGCTTTTAAAAAGTGATTTTGCTGCCTGCTCTTGAAATTCATATGTAACTAGTTTTTCCAACTCACTTTTAGTGCTCATAAATCCCAGCTCAGCTAAGGCTGCAGGCATTCTGGTTTCTCTGGTTACAACAAGATTGGGTCTTGAAATAATACCCCAATCAGGTGCATTTAAATCTTTGACCAAATTCTTTTGAACAATTTGAGCAAATCTCTGCCCACTCATCTTTTGTTTATTAGATGATGGATAAAAAAGTGTCATTACTCCTTTAGCAGCGGAATTAGATGATGCATTATGATGAATACTAATAAACAAGTCAGCATTTAGGTTGTTGGCTATAGCAGCCCTTGTATATAGACCTACATACCTATCGTCTGTGCGCGTCATGTAAACTGTAGCCCCAGCCTTCTTGAGCATCTCTGTTAATATCCTTGAGACCTGAAGGTTTAAATCCTTCTCTTTGATATTTCCTGCAGTTGCTCCGGGGTCACTTCCACCATGACCTGGATCCAGTACAATAATTTTGTTCTT
Source organism: Thermoclostridium sp. (assembly GCA_035647675.1). Taxonomy (GTDB): domain Bacteria; phylum Bacillota; class Clostridia; order DSM-8532; family DSM-8532; genus Thermoclostridium. Next base: position 4,019 of record DASRMZ010000349.1, read on the forward strand.
AAGCGATTCATCTGTCATATCATTCCGTCCCAAATTGATGAATTCCTCTGGTATACTTCCTGTAGTCGAAATAAAAACCGCTCCTGCTTTCTTATTCCATGATACCAACATTCCTAAGCTTTCAGCTACATATCTTAAAGGTATCATTATCGTCTGACTATGAAATGCAGGTTTAGCGGGCATTCTTTCAAGTTTTGCCCCGTTTGCACATTGATAATTAGCAACATGCATGGTTAATTTTCGTTCCTCTGATTGTATTCTGACTCTCCATGACTCTGGCTCAAATTCATATGTAGCACCTAACATTTCAACAACATATAAAGGCATCAACATATTACCATTGTGATAGAGAAACTCATTTCCAACCAGTTGGTTGTCTACCCAGAGGTCTGTAGCGTGCGAGTAATACTCACTGTTTTCTTGGGCTGAAACTTGAAGCACTCCAAAAAATAAAATAAAAACTAGAAGTGAAGTAATAACCTTTTTCAGCACCAACTTAACCTCCCATATAGGGTTTGTACTCTCAATCTCCTGCGATTGTTTCTTAAATAGCTTGTGCAAGAAGGCGAAACACAGACACTATAACACCCAAACCGAATGTTACGAGTGATGCTTAAAATAAACATTCACAAAAGTATATTGAGCTATCTATAGGTTTACATAAAATCTTTACTTATACAAGGAAAGTCAGCTAATTGTAAGAAAAGATAAATACTGTACATCAAGCTGTTAGATAAATGTAATATTAGATTTGAAAGTTTGTAAGTTTTACCTGCGTACTTTGGGTTGAATCTTTTCAAAATAATAATTTGTCCATAAAGAAAAAATCCAATCAAAAAGAAAAAATAAAATTTGAATTATTATGACTATAATAAATATAGGAAGGATTTCTAATAAACTGCTCGGTATTAACTGTAAAACATTTACTGCAATATTCCACATAAAGAATAGCGAAACATTAAAAAATGCAAATTTCAAGATCCATTCAAGAACTATTTTTCCAAGCCCCTCAATATGGCTTTTTACAAGAGCATAAATACCAAAAAACATTACATATGGCAAAACAGCCGTCTTCTCAGGTACAATAATAAAAGCAATAAATGAAACGGCAAAATAGCTAACCCACCCATAAGTCAGTCCACTTTCCATAATGACAATTGACAGTAAGAAAGAGGCAAATACATAAAACCCCAATTTTCCTGTAGGTGCAATATTCTCTAACAATAACGCCGCCGAACCTAATGCCGTCAATATCCCTGCAAGCGCCATTTTTTTCGCATTAAACACTTTTGATTTTCCCATATGTTAAGTCATCCCTAACTGAGCATTTTGTGATGCTACTTAGTATACGTACCACTGTATATTATATTGCGGTATGCATAAGAGTTTATACCGCATATTCCCGGTTAATTTCTATTACGGTTCATCTGCAAAAGCCTAAACTGTTTGCTAAGCAAAACCCATTAAAAAATATAAGTCTATAAGCCGCAAACTAACAACAGGCTATCAAATCGCCACCGCAACATTCACATAACGAATCTGCACACCAAAGAGTTGTGCACAGGTTACACATATCAGGGCTTGAATTGTAGCCACCTCTGTAGTAATGTTGATTTTGACGATAGCCAGTATACTGATTGTTTACGCGGCTTAAAGCATCACGATACTCCACATTGCTAGGTTCCATCTGTACAGCTCTTTGTAAATGAACATTTGCCCTGTCATACCATCCGCGCCTTAAAAATAGTAATCCTTGAAGGTAGTTCCATGAAGAGTCACGATTTTGCATGGAATCAATCATTCTCTGTGCTTGTGCAAAATTACCATTTTGAATCATCATCTTAACTTGATTTACAAATTGGTTATCATTTGCGTAACCGCTGCTGTAATATCCACCAGTATTTCTTTGCTGTTGCTGTTGACGTTGACGTTGATACTGGCTCTGGCGTTGATGCTGCTGATTGTTATTGTTAGCATTTTTCATTAAAAAATCATATGCTTCATTAATTTCACGGAGTTTTTCTTCTGCCAGACCAGAAAGAGGATTATCCATATACCTGTCAGGGTGGTATTTCTTTACCAGTTCTCTATAGGCTTTTTTTATTTCCTCTATGCTTGCGCCTTCTTTTATTCCCAAAACTTCATAAGGATTTTTCATTATTACTTGCTCCCATCTGCAATACAGCGCGAGTTCTAGTCAACAACCCACGGTAAATAATATTTTCTAAGATGCTCTTGTTTTTTTGAATACCCAAGAGGGAAAATGCCTTTTCCGCCTCACTCAAGCTATAAACAAGAACAAACTCTACTTTTTCTTTTATTCTATCCACGAAAGACTGTAGTCCTTCTGTTTCATTATATTTGTATTGTGCGATTAGTGGATTATATGAGCCATTTTTAATATTATCTTCAATATCATCGTAGGCATCCAGCAAATAAATCCATTTTCCAAGGTTGTATCCCATCCAGCCCAGTGTTTCACTTACACTATCATAGCTCAACGCATATTTGAATACTGTTTGCAATATCCTGGCAAAGGGCTCGCTAGCTTCATCAACACTGTCACAATTTTTCTTTTCCAGTTCGAAAAGGTTGTTTAACTCTTCTTCAATCTTGTTAACGAGATCTGGATACTTTTTTTTAGTCCGCCTATAGCCTCTTCTTAAAACCAACATACCCGTAGGACCTATAAACTTTTTTTCATCCTGCCACTTATCCTTTAGATTATAATACGCAAGCAGGATATTAATGTCTGATGCATAGACAAGTGCAGAATTGCTATCCACTATATACCTTTTGTTAGTAGGGTGTACCAGACACCTTTTTTTTCCGCCAGCAATAGGGGTCTTACTTAGTGAATCAAGAAGTAATGCCAAAAATGCACAATCATAGGTTAGGATAATTCTACCCCTATGCCCAGCTTGTTTGCCAATACCTTTACAAACACCACAGTAATACCCCCGAAAAACTTCAAACTCACATATTCTCAAATCGGGCTTGTCGGGTGTGATATATCCAAACATATGAGTTATTCTTCATCCTTTTCGTTTTCTAATGATGTAAGCTCTTCTTCTAATTCTACTATTTCCTCGTCTACTGCTTCTTCCTTTTTGGACTCTTTTTCAAAGCTTACACCTTGAACATGAATATTAACTTCGTTAACGTGCAGTCCAGTCATTGTTTCTACCGTTTGTTTGATGGCTTCTTGTAATTTCCATGCTACATCGGGTATGCGAACGCCATACTCAACAATAACGTGAAGATCAATATTTACCTCACGGTTGTCTGTAACATCAACTTTAAGTCCCTTATACGGGCTTTTTCTTCCCAGCACCTGTGATAAATTGCTACCAATTCCACCACTAAGACTTGCAACACCCTTAACCTGATTAACCGCATTGCTAGCGATAATAGTAACAACATCACTTGAAATTCGGATTTCTCCCAATCCTTCATTTTCAGTTGAAATTTGGTGTTCTTCACATTGTGTTTGTTCAAATTCTTTATTCTTCTTGTCAACCATTTTATTCACCTCTCCATTATTATATGAGCATTTTACGATGTTACATATTTTCGTGCCTCGTACAATATATTGTGGTATATGTGAAAGTTCGACAGTATGTATTGTACAGCTAACACTTAATAAGGTTGGATCGCAAAAACCTTTTTTAAAATAGTACGTACAGAAGTTACACTTTAAAACTTATAATGTTTAATGTTAAGTAATAGCCTCGGCAACGAGGATATTATATC